>RDSB01000004.1 GCA_004923195.1 Marinifilum sp. JC120
CCTGTACGCTATTTCCTGATGGATCGGCAACAGTAAAAACACTCCCTAACTGATCGGTTGCAAAGAGGAATACCTGACCATTACGGATCATTCCCATTGCGCGGCCATGTTCATTGTAGTGAAATTTGCTGATTCCTTCGGCATCTTCCACTGCGGCAATGGTGGTCAAATCTTTCCACTGGTAGCGTTGAACCAGTTGACCGTTGATGTATTTTTCAGTCCTGAAGCCATGCTCATCAAAGCGGTATTCAATGGCGGTTCCATCAGGAAGATGGACTTCGCAGAGCTGTCCGGTTTTCAGATATTCGTATCTGTTTACGCCTTTGGGAGATTTCTTTTCAACCAAATCACCGTCCTGATCATAAACATATGTCGTGTCGCCAGCGCGCACCAATTGTCCAAGATCGTTGTACCTGTACTCCAGCTTATCCCCACCTGCGACCTGAGAGAACACCCGTTGCCCCAACTTGTTATACCGATACACTTCAACAGGCTCTCCGCAGTACCTCGCTGCCTGAAGCCGACCTTCGTCATCATAGCGGTATTCCAGAACATGGCTCGATTCAGCGGATACCAACACCTTGTCTTCGATTCTGAGACTCTCATCCCGATTCACGGCAATAACTGCGTAGGTTTCTTCAGTCTCAGGTGTCAGGAACCGGAGTGCCTCATCTGCGATTTCATTGATGTCCACGTTGTCACGCTGCATCTCATCGCGGATTGTGTCCCCTGTTCCGGTCTGGGGTTTTCTTGATTGGAATGCTTGGGGTTTAAGTCTGGCCTCATGACCATTTACATGCTTCTTGAACTCGGTTTGGACTTCGTTTCCGTAGGTGGCAACCCCTGCACCACAGGCAGATTGGGGTTTTCTTGCATGAACTGAGCATGGACCATGCGCCTTAGCTTGGCATGCATGGGTTTGGTTTCTTCCCACTCATAATTTTTCTGGTCCCATCTACGTTTGACTTCCGGCTTCATCATGGAAGGATACATACGGTCACCAGTTGAGAACTCAGAAAAATCCCCTTTGGGATCTGCCAGTTCTTCACCTGTTCTGCGATCAACAATTTTCCAGAGATTGTCGATCTGCATCTCGGCAGGTTCATTTTCTCCGTAAAGCACGAGACCAGTTGTCAGTTCTTTTCGAGGTCTTAGTTCCATTCGATAATCAGAAAAGTTCATTATTTGCTACCTATGTTAAAGTTGTGGAAGTCTGCCCTGAACCCCTATGATTCAAAGCAATTCTTTTCCTATTCACTTTAAAGGTATCGAGCAGGGCGGACCTGAGTTAGCTAAATCAGGTCCGGGTTGAGAAAAAAGTGAAAATTAATGATACTAGGCAGGTTTGAATAAGGCAGGCGATCAAGTCGAAATCAAAATGATTTTTCTGATTAAAAGCGGCGAAGCCTTAATAAAAGTTTTGGGAGAGTCCAGAGAACCTTTTTCCAAAAAGGTTCTCTGGTCCCCGAAGGGCCGCCGGAGGCATCTTGAATATAATTAGTGATATTTTAATTACCCTTGGCTTCATGACCCGGATCGGTCCGGTCATGGAAATTGAGGCTGAAGATATCGGCCGTACTGTGAAGTGGATGCCGCTTAGCGGTCTGGTGCTGGGCGCGTTGATCGTGCTTCCTTTTTGGCTGGGACTGTTTGCCGGAAAATTCTGGATTCAGGCATGGCTGACCGTGGCTGCGTCGGTTTATCTGACTCGTGGACTGCACTTTGACGGCTTTGCAGATATTGCTGACGGGGCCGGACCTTATCCTGATCCGCAGCGATTCTGGAAAATTATCAAAGATAGCTGCTCCGGTGTGTTCGGGGTGTTGGCTCTGGTGCTGGCAGTGCTGGGACAGGCGGTTTGCTTTTACTATGTGTATGAGGCCGGGGCTTTTGGAGCCGTGGTTTGGATTTTTGTTCTCGGCAGGCTGGGCAATGCTGTGATGAGTATGGTCGGTAAGCCGCTGGCAAGGCCGGGGCAGGGCAGCTTGTCCATGCGCGGGGCGGACGGATTTTCCATTGGCGTTGCTACGTTGACTACGCTGCTGGTGGGGGCTTTTACGGTCAGTCCGACAGTGCAATTGTTGGCTTATGTTTTTGGTGCATGTTTCATTTTCTTTCTGTTCCGGCTGGCTAAAAGGGTGAACGGGGCCAACGGGGATTTTCTCGGCGCATCAGTGGTGCTCGGCGAATTGGCAGGACTACTGGCATTCTGTGCATTGAATTGATATAACAGCTTTAAATATTCAAACAAGCATAGGAATATACATGGATAATCTGCCTACATTGAAGAACTTCGGCGAACAGCTTGATCTCCTGAAACGGCTCATTAAAGAAGGAGACGAGGAGCAGGCTGATTTCATTGCCCAGAATATGTATGAGAATTACGCCTATACCCGTGACGGTTTTCTTTCACAGGAAGATGCAAACCTTGGGGCGCGTCATGATCTTGCCGAGAAAGATGAGCGGATTGCTATGCTTGAGGATAAACTCAAGGAAGCTTTCAGTGTTTATAATGCGGATTTGCAGCTTTTCGGTAAATTTTGCAAGGCCTTGCAATATGTGAATAATCTTAGTTCGTTGGCTGATCTTCCTGATATGCTGAGGGGAATTGCGGACGAGCTGGGCTTGGGCCGTATTGCGGTTGTTCTGGATCGGGAACTTTGCAAGGACATGCATTGCCCCGAGATTCCTACCTTTTATCTTAAGGGTTGCATGCGCTATATTGACGCGACTTTGAATGATGGCCCCAACCGGGTTTTTCTCGGACCCATTTCGCGGATGATGCGCCCGGATGTTTTTTTTGGAGATCCGGAAGTTGGACCGGAACTTGGCGGTTCCTGTTTTGCTTTCGGCTTGATGGACAAATATACTCCCGGCAGGTTGATCGGACTTATCTCGATTCATGATCCTTCGGAAGATCGCTTTCAGCCTGACATGGGTACGGATTTTTTGGAATATTTCTGTAGTTCCGTAGCCTCCACCCTCATTGATGTTCTCAACCATGAGCGAGGCGAGCTGTTGCGTGTGGATGTGGAGCGCATCACCCGCCACGATTTGAAGACCCCCCTTAACGCGGTAATCAACCTGCCTCATCTGCTTCTGGTCGGTGAAACCGATCCTGATAAAATCGATTTGATCAAGAATATTCAGGATGCTGGATACCGCATGTTGGGATTGGTTAACAGATCCTATGATATTTACCGCATGGAGACCGGATCTTATCGGTTACTTCCTGAGCGGGTGGACGTTTTGCCGCTGATCAAACGCATAGCAGCAGATCTTCAGAATATTATTGAAGGTCGCGACTCAGCACTTAAGGTGTTCATTGATGGGAATGAAGCCGCGAGCGATGATTCATTTTATGTGCAGGGTGAGGAATTATTGCTTTTTTCCATGCTTGCCAACCTGCTTAAAAACAGCTTTGAGGCCAGCCCGACAGGAAGCCCGGTTACGGTTAATCTTGATCAGGCAGAGTATCCGCTTATTTCTGTTCATAATTTCGGAGAGGTGCCGGATGCGGTTAGGGATAATTTTTTTGAGAAGTATTCCACCGCAGGCAAGAGCAGTGGAACCGGGCTGGGAACTTATTCCGCCAGCCTGATCGCAAAGGTTCATGGCGGATCAATCAGTATGGAGTCCGTAAAGGAGAGAGGGACTACGGTCGCGGTTGATTTTGATCCTGAATCAGCGCAGGGAGGAGGTGGGCAGTCTGAAGATGAATTTGGCCCCGGCCCCAGGTGTTGATTCTATGGTAAAGTTACCGTTGTGGTTTTCAGTGATGATAAAGTAGGAGACTGAAAGACCCAATCCGGTTCCAACCCCTTTGGGCTTGGTGGTAAAGAAAGGCTCAAAGACCCTTTTGCGCAGAGTTTCATCCATGCCCGGGCCGTTGTCTGAAACAGAGGTCGCCACATAATCCCCTTCCTGCCATATCTTGATTTCTATCCGTGGTTTTTCGCAATTGCTGTCATTCATGGCGTGGGCGGCGTTGCCCAGCAGGTTGAGCATGACTTGTTCGATTTCTGTGGGCGCGCAGATCACAAATGGTAGATTTTCTTCGTAGTCCTTGATGATTTCAATTTTCCTGAAATCAAATTTTTTCTTGAGATCATAATCCTGCTCCGCAAGGGCCACTGCACTGTCGGTAAGTTCATTCAGCCTGCATGTGGTGCGGTGAACGTCGGCCTTGCGACTGAAGTTGAGCATGTTGGCAATTATGCCAGCTGCCCGGGTTGCGGATTCTCGGACTCCGGAAATGATTTTGAAGATGCCGCGTTCTTCTATGTATTTGTTGATAGTTTCAAGAGGAATATCCATCTGCCGGGCTACCTGTTCATTTTTAGATAGACCGGGCATCAGCCTGCGTTCAATGTTCTGTGTACCTTGAAGTATACCTCCCAACGGGTTGTTGATCTCATGAGCCATACCTGCGGCCAGCCCACCCACGGACATCATTTTTTCGGTCTGGACCATCATTTCTTCTATGCGCACATTTTCGGTCACATCATCAAGGCGAATAACAGCCCCGTCAAATCCTTCGCTGATCAGGGGGTAGATAGTGATGTTTTCGTAGCGGGTTTCATTATTTACCGCTCGTGGAATGCGAATTTTCTGTTCTGTTTTTCCGTTAATGATCTGTTTTTTGACCTTTGCTATTTCTTTGTCCAATTGAGGGAACACAGCAGAAAGCTGCTTGCCGATTACGGATTCAAAGTTTAATCCGCTGGCCTTGGCTGCTCCTTTGTTCCAGAGGCTGATTGCTCCGCCCTTATCCACTCCTACGAGTACGGAAGGCATGGAGTCGATAATATTTCTCTGATGGTTGCGCAGTCTGATAAGTTCTTTTTCCACCCGTGCGTGTTCTTTGATTTTTATTTCAAGCTGGTAATTACTTGCCGAGAGCTGTCTGTTTCCGTCTTCAAGAGCTGTCAGAAGTTTTTCTTTTTCCTGCATGCCGGATTTTATGGATTCCAGCATCTGACTGATGACCGTGCCCAATTCCTTGATTTCTGTGGGGCCTTCCTGTGGTATTTCTGAGGCCGAGATGCCTCCTTCGCGGATGGCCCGGGCGGCTGCGGTCAGTTTTATGAGCGGCTGGGCTATCTTGCTGGATAGGATTGCAGCAAAGAGCAGAGCCAGAGCCAGCACTCCGATGGAGAGCATGGTTATTTTTTTTCGGAGCATCAGCCCCGGTTTTTCCAGATCATCCATGTATGCGGAGGAGCATATGTACCAGTCCAGAGGCTCAAAATATTTGATATAGGCTCTTTTGCGGAAGGTGAACTCTCCTTTGTTACGCGGTGGTTTATCCCAGAGATATTCAAAAATTCCGTTGGTGTGAGCTGCTTCCATGAGTTCAAGGAAAATGGGATTACCTGTTTCAACGTTCAGAAGTTCAGCTATGGGGATGTTTTCGTAGTTTGGATGGATTATTAGTTCCGGTTTTCCTGAAAACAAAAAAATGTAGCCGTTTTTACCGACCTTAATATTTTGAAAACTGCTTTTTAGCTCTTTAAGTACGGCCTGAATTCTTATACTTACTTCTTTTTCAATATCATCAATGTAGACGCCAGAGCCGACGACCCAGCCCCATTCTTTGAAAATTTGTACGTAGGATAGTTTGGGCTGTTCTTTGGTCAGTCCTTGCTCTGTGGGTTTAGGCCATAGGTATTCAGTATATCCTGATCCGAATTTATTGCAGATATCGCGAAAGGCAGCGAAGATGTTTTCTTCGCTGTTTCGTACCCCCTCGAAGCGGGGATCATCGAGTATTTTTCCATCCAGAGCAGGTATTGTCGGGTGCATGACCATGCGGGGGATTGGAACGGTGTCGTCATTTATCCAGATATACCCTGTCCCGCCATCATAGCGCATGCTTTTTAATTGTTCGATGCTGAGTTTTTTGGCTTCGGCTTCTGACAAGATTCCATGTGTATATTTTTCGTAATTAAGTCGGATAAGATCAATGGACATTCCTACTATATTTTTAAGATGTTGTTTGCGGACGGATATGGCGGATTTTTCAAAAAAAATAATACTTTGATACTGGGTGTCTAACTCCTGATAGACGGCGTCAACAATGGCTTGAGCATGTGCAAATTCTGATTCCATGACTGAATCCGTTACCGTGCGCTGGGCAAAGTAAGTCAGTCCGGCGGTGGTTGCTATGACCAGCCCGGCTGCAAAGAAAAGCAGGATTGCTTTCATGGACTTGAACATTTGTCTCCCCGGACAGAGTTGTGAAAGTCTGGCTCTACGGGAACAAATATATCATAGTAATATGAAAGGGTAAATCTTATTGCAGGGATTGCCGGGTATTCCGGCAATCCCTGTGTGGTTTGGCTTACTCGAAAAGGATTTTCTGACCTTCGATGAGATCGTTGATTACTGAGGCATCTGAGAGGGTGGTGGTATCGCCTAGGTCGTTTTCACCTACTGCAATACGGCGCAGGATGCGGCGCATGATTTTTCCTGAGCGGGTTTTGGGCAGCCCTTCGGAAAACTGGATTGCTTCAGGCACGGCAATGGGGCCGATTTTTTCGCTGATCCATTGGCGCAGTGCTGTGCGCATTTCATCATCTTCATCAAGGCCACTACGCAGGGTCACATAGGCGTAGACCGACTGTCCCTTGATTTCGTGGGGAATACCTACCACTGCGGCTTCGGTCACATCGGGGTGGGCGATGAGTGCCGATTCAATCTCGGTTGTGCCTAAGCGGTGCCCGGAAACATTGATAACATCATCAAGACGGCCCATGATCCAGTGAAATCCGTCCTCGTCAATCCTTGCACCGTCTCCGGTTTCGTAGCTGCCCGGAAAACGTTCAAAATAGGTCCTCCGGTAGCGCTCCTCGTCATTATGGATGCTGGTCAGCATGCCCGGCCACGGCTCTGTTATCAGCAGGTGTCCGCCTTCATTGGGGGATGCTTTGCTGCCGTCACTGCGTACGATGGCTGTTTTGATGCCGGGAAGAGGTTTTCCGGTTGATCCGGGCTTTAGTTTGTCCACATAGGGCAGGGGTGAAACAAGGATTCCTCCGGTTTCGGTCTGCCACCATGTATCCAGCAAGGGGAGTTTTCCTTTGCCCACATGTTCGTGGAACCAGACCCAGACTTCCGGGTTGATGGGCTCGCCTACGGAACCGAGGATGCGCAGGGTGGAAAGATTGTATTTTTCCGTCCACTGCGAACCTTCGCGCATGAGTGCACGGATGGCTGTGGGAGTGGTGTAAAATATGTTCACCCCGTAGCGGTTGATGATTTTCCAGTAACGGTCCGGGCGGGGGTAGGTGGGTACTCCTTCAAAAAGCAGGGTGGTGGCACCAAGGGCCAATGGTCCGTATACAGTATAACTGTGTCCGGTGATCCAGCCGATGTCGGCGGTGCACCAGTGAACATCGTCATCTTTGAGATCAAAAACCCATTGGGTCGTGTGGGCGGTTATGGTCATGTACCCGCCGGTACTGTGTACTATCCCTTTGGGTTTTCCGGTACTGCCGGAGGTGTGCAGGATGAACAGCGGATCTGTGGAACGCATGGATTCCGGCTTGCAGTAGTCATCAATGTCAGAGGCTGAGACTTCTTCTTGCCACCAGGTATCGCGGCCTTCGATGAAATCAATTTCATCCCCGGTGCGTTTGACCATGATGACCTGCTCAACCGAGGGGCACTCGAAAAGGGCTTCGTCCACATTGCGCTTCAGGGGGATTTTTTTGCCTCCGCGCAGCACTCCGTCTGCGGCAATGAGAATTTTTGCGTCGCAGTCAATGATGCGGTTTTGCAGGCTTACTGCGGAAAATCCGGCGAAAATAACTGAGTGTACCGCGCCGATGCGGGCGCAGGCCAGCATGGAGATGACCAGTTCCGGGACCATGGGCAGGTAGATGGCTACCCGGTCACCCTTGGAAACACCCATTTTCCTGAGCACGTTGGCAAAGCGGCAGACCTTGCGATGCAGCATATGATAGGTGAAAACCCGGACTTCTTCCTCCGGCTCTCCCTGCCAGATCAGGGCGGCTTTGTTGCGCTTGCCGTTTTCCAGATGGCGGTCAAGGCAGTTTTCGGAAGCGTTGAGTCTTCCGCCTGCAAACCATTTGTATTCATTGTTTTTTGGGTCAGATTCAAGGGCGGTGTTGAAGTCCCGTTTCCAGCTCAGCAGCTCGCGTGCCCTTTCAGCCCAGAAGCCTTCCGGGTCTTTGTCCGCCATGCGGCAGGCCTGTTCATATGTTTGCGCTGTAAGGTTGGCCTTGTCTAATATTTCTTGCGGCATATTCTGCGGGGGATCAAATGTGCGTTCTTCGCTCATCAGGTTTTCAATTCTATTGTCACTCATATTTCCGGCTCCGGCTCATGAAAATTTATGCTGGTTTGTGTGCACTTATATTGATCATATACGCTGTTTCAGCCGGGTTGAACAGGGCTGTGGACCATAACCATAAGCGGCAATTCCATATTTAGCTCCGTGTTGACCGCTTTATGCTTGATATGGAGCTTGATCAACAGGTATGTATGAGGTTGTTGACGGCTAAGCGGCGGAACCCTAACAAGAGGCCTTCATGAGTGTTATCAATCTGGAATATCTTTTTCAGCCCGGATCAGTTGCCGTAATCGGCGCAACCAATGACCCTGCAAATGCGGGCAATATCCTCATGCGCAACTTGATGGGCGGGGGATTTCTCGGTCCTGTGATGCCGGTCAGTACTGCTGCCGAGGCTATTTCCGGGGTTCTGACCTATAAGGATGTGGCTGACCTGCCCAAGGTCCCGGACCTTGCGGTGATTTGTTTGCCACTTCATGAATGCCCTCCGCTTCTGGAAAGGCTGAGCGCGATCGGGGTTAAGGCTTGTGCTCTGATCGGTTCAGGATTCAGTGCCATTCCCAAGAAAGAAAGGGTTAGGTTGCGGGCGGAACTTTTGCGGGCGGCCAATTCCCCGCATATGCGCATACTTGGTCCCAAGAGTCTCGGCTTCATTGTTCCGACTATGAATCTCAATGCCAGCCTTGCGCCATTGCCAGCCAAAGCGGGCAAGATCGCTTTTGTTTCCCAGTCAGATAGCTTTATCCCCACGGTTTTGGATTGGGCGGCTACCAATGATATCGGATTCTCCCATGTGGTTTCGCTGGGTAGCCGTATCGACCTTACTTTCGGGGACGTGCTTGATTACCTCGGTTCCGACGCCCAGACCCGGTCTATTTTGCTTTATGTCGAATCCATCAACGATGCACGTGACTTCATGTCCGCGGCCCGAGCTGCTTCACGTAACAAGCCGGTTCTGGCTATTCGTCCGGGCCAGGCTTTGCAGCACGTTACTCAGGAACTGGCTCGTCTGGATAATGCCATGGTCGCCCGTGCAGAAGAGGTCTATGATGTGGCCTTCCGCAGGGCCGGTATGCTGCGGGTGCAGACCATTGACGGTATGTTTGACGCAGCTCAAACCCTTGCCAGTTTGCGTCAGCCCGTGCGTGGTGACAGGCTGGCTATCATCGTCAACGGGACCAGTGCCGGGCTTACCGCTGCCGATGGCTTGATCCGCAGGGGCGGGAAACTTGCCAAGCTTTCTGATGAAACTGTTGAAAAGTTGAATGTCATATTTGACAGGGAATGGAGCGGGGGCAACCCGGTCACCATTAAATTTGATACTCCCGGTCAGAAATATCTTGATGCCCTAAAGGTGTTGATCAAGGACAAAGGCGTGGATGCCGTGTTGGTGGTCCATGTGCCTTTTGCCGGGGTAGCTAGTGCCGAAGTAGCGGAAATACTTGCCAAGGGACTTAAGAAGGTCCGGCGTATGGTGCTGACCTCATGGCTGGGGTCGGATATGTCCCGCAAATCGAGGAAAATTTTTTCTGTTCATAACATTCCTACTTATGAAAGTGCGGATCAGGCTGTGCGTGCCTTTATGTACATGGCTGAGTATCAGCGTAACCAGGAATTGCTCACAGAAACACCGGACTCCTTGCCTACGGATTTTTTCCCGGACACCACCACTGCGCGTGAGACAGTGCACAAGGCTCTTTCCGAGGGGCGGGAGGAACTCAACGAACCGGAAGCGCGCAAGGTTCTAGCGGCTTACGGTCTGCCCGTGGTTGAAACAAAGGTAGCTCTTTCCGCTCGTGAAGCAGTTATTGCCGCTGACGAGATAGGTTGTCCGGTGGCCCTTAAGATTCGGTCTCCGCAGATAAATCAGCCTTATGATGTGGGCGGAGTTGTTCTTGATCTTGAAAGCCCGGAAAAGGTATGGGAAGCAGCAGCAACAATGCTCACCCGCGTCAATCGTCAGCGACCGGATGCTTATATCGAAGGCTTCACGGTCCAGAAAATGGGCCGCAGGCTGGGAGCGCACGAACTTTTTATTTCTGCCGCCGCGGATTCCACTTTCGGACCGATTATCCATTTCGGTCACGGGGGCATGACCCGCGAGGTTGTCCGGGATCAGGCCGTGGCCATGGTTCCTCTGAATATGAGTCTTGCCCGTGAACTCATCAGCAGAACCCGAATTTCAAGGTTACTTTCCGGCACGCCAACCCAGCCACCTGCGGATATTGAAGATCTTTGTTTGACCCTGATTCAGGTTTCGCAGTTGTTTATTGACATTCCCCAGATTGTGCATTTGGATATCAATCCCCTTTACGGGGATGATACTGGAGTGTTAGCACTTGGTGCCAAGATTCTGGTGGCTGAATGCCGGGAGGATTGTCCGCAGCTGGCTATCCGGCCCTATCCCCGTGAGCTGGAGGAGTGTGTGGTACTCCGGGACAGCAGGCAGGTCACCCTGCGCCCTATCCGGCCTGAAGATGAGCCGGCTCATTATAAATTTTTGGAGCAGGTTTCGGATGAAGATATGCGCATGCGCTTTTTCGGCGTTGTGCGCAGGGATTTCGATCACAAGGATATGTCTCGCTTTACCCAGATAAACTATGACCGTGAGATGGCTTTTATCGCCACAGCCATGGGTGAAAACGGCAAGCCGGAAACTCTCGGCGTTGTGCGTACTTCCACGAAGCCGGATAATTCCGAAGCTGAGTTCGCCATTGTGATCCGTTCCGATCTCAAGGGATCCGGGCTGGGGTCCATGCTTTTTCACAAGATAATCAGCTATACAAAAGAGCGGGGCACCCATTGGCTGGTGGGGCAGACCCTTTTTGAAAACAAGGCCATGCAGGGGCTTTCCCGCAAGTTCGGGTTTGAGATCAGCGAGAACTACGAAGAGGACCTTGTGGAAATGCGGCTGGACTGCACCAAACTGGATGACTAAACGGAGTAAATTTGAATTATCCTGACCCCGCTGCAAGCCGCCGCAAGGCTCTTGTCGGTAACGTATTTAAAGTCCTCCTTGCCGGGGGACTTCTTTTCTGGCTGGTAAAATCAGGGGGCATTCGCCCGGAATACTTATTGGTGGAAGCTGTCCAGATCCCAACACTGATTATGGTCTGTTTCGTGATTGCTGCAGGGATGTTCCTTTCTGTCCCTCGTTATGTGGAGTTGCTTAAGGGCGCAGGGCTTTCCGTTTCTATGTGGGACAGTTTCAGAATTTCCGCGGTTATGTATTTTTTCACCCAATGCGTACTGGGGTCGGCCAGCGGTGACGTGGCCCGTTTTTTTTATACCACCCGTATTACCGGGCAGGGCACCAAGGTTGGCGCAGCCATCATTGTGGACCGCATTGTCGGGATTATGGGGTTGTTTTTACTTGGCGGTTTGGGGCTGGCTTTAAATTGGTCTCTGGTGGAGCAATCTCCTGAACTGCGGCATCTGGCGCCACCGGTACTGGCTGCATTCTGTTTGCTTTGGCTGGGGGTCTTTCTTGGCTTTTTGGCTTTGGCTAAGGGGCGCAGGTTTGGCCTTCTTGCAGGACTTATTTTTCCTGCTCTGTCCGCAATCGTTTGGTTTTCTGGAAATGGATATTTGTCCGCAGAAGTAGGTCCGGTATTGTTTTATGCTTCTGTCTTTTCCCTTTGCGGTCCCCTTATTGCCCCTGAGTTTATGGAAACAGGATTTATTTACAGGAAATTTTTTAAGGGCTCAAAACTGGGTGAGAAACTGGGTGAAGTGGTCTCGGCTATACTTATTTACCGGAATTCAGCATCTTCGCTATTAAAGATTGCAACCTTGACCATGGTACAGCATCTTTCATTCATTTATGTTCTTTATTTGTTTTCACAGATTCAGAATCTTCCACAGCTTCCTGATTTTAATGAAATATTCGTTTCCGCTCCCCTTGCTTTTCTGGCCGGGATAATTCCTGCTCCAGCCGCAGGGCTGGGAGTTAATGAGGCGGCCTTTGAAACTCTGCTTCGTTTGGCTTCAAGTGGCGTCGTTACTGCCGGGGCCTCTTTATTTCTTATGTTCCGTATCTGGACCACCCTGTTCAGTTTGAGTGGGGTGTTTTTTCTCACACGCTCCAAAAAATAAAAACCATGTCGGGCCGTTCAGCGAGGTTGGGCGTTCTTGCGAAGGCCTTACCCGGGTGAAGGACCGGACATGGTTTTAAGGAACTTGCGCCTATGCAGGCAGTTCCTGACACCCTCCCGATTGATGTCTTGCCTATCTGATCGGTATGGGGAAGAAAAACTTTACATGCTCCTATAAAAGTAATTTTCCCGCCGCCTCTTGCATAAACATGGTCAGGGTATGTATGGTCCCTTTATTGAATTCAACCAATCGCAACCGGCGGAGTCTCTAATTGAGGAAATTATTTTTATTTTTCATAATTGCATTCCTGTTGAATTCCCAATGTGCCGACGCTCTGGCTAACAACGGAACTTTCGCTTCCGGCTCAGACCAGCAACAGAGGGGGGCCGACCAGTCATTGGTATTGCTCATGGAAGGGAACCTGCGCTTTGTAAAAGGGAGCAGCGTCTATCCTAACCAAACCTCCCATCAGCGTAAAATTTTGGCTTTGAGAGGGCAGAATCCGTTTGCTACCGTGGTTGCAGCTTCTGACTCGCGGGTGGACCCGGTGCTGATTTTTGATCGTGGGCTAGGTGATCTTTTCACTGTGCGTCTTGCGGGGAATGTGGCTGGGTCCGATACTCTGGCTTCGGTGGAATATTCCATGCTGGCCCTTGAAACTCCGCTGCTGGTGGTCATGGGGCACACCCGTTCAACCTTGATCAAGGCTGCCATTGATAAGGTGGAATTAAAGGGGCACCTGGTGCAGCTCATGGGTAAGCTCGAACCGGCCATTAAAATGACTCGGGTACTCTATCCTTCGCTCAAGGGCGGAGAGTTGGCGGATAAAGTGGCGGAGACCAATGTCCGTCAGGTCATGCGTGACATTCTGGGCCAATGTCCGGCTATTCTTGAAAAGGTTCGGTCCGGTAAGGCTCAGGTTATGGGTGCTGTTTATGATACCGATACCGGAGTTGTGCGCTGGTTGGGGCCCTAGGTCATATTTTTTAGTGTTAATTTAGGGCAATCTCGCGCTATATAAGTGTGACGAAGTAAAAATTGCCAATGGCGAAGAGCCAAATCAGTCCACCTGAATTTCGTAAGCTTTGAGTTTACGGTAAAGGGAGCTTCTTTCCAGTCCCACGGCTTCAGCCAGCTTTGAAACGCTACCTTTGTACTCACGGAGTTTTGCTTCAAGGAACTGGGCTTCAAAGTCCGCACGAGCCTTTTTGAAATCAACTTCGCCTTCGGGAAGAGGCAATGGCAGTTGTTCCTGATCAGTGTCCGCTTTTTCAGTGCGCGGACCGTTGGCGATTTCCGGGGGTAGTTTGTCCGGCCCCACTTCCTTGCCGCCGAACATGATCAGCATTCTTTCCACAAAATTTTTCAATTCCCTGACATTTCCGGGCCATGAATACTGGGTCAGCACTTTGAGGGCTGAGTCGGTAAAGACCAGTGGTTTAAAGCCGTGCTGGCGGTTAAGGCTGGAGAGGAACTCATTGATCAGTAAGGGGATGTCCTTTGCCCGGTCACGCAGGGGCGGCACTTCCAGCGGGAAAACCTTCAGACGGTAATAAAGATCCTCACGGAAGTTGCCGTTTTTGATTTCCTGAAAAAGGTCTTTGTTTGTAGCGGCGATTACGCGCACATCCACATTAATGGTTTTCCTGCCGCCGACTCGCTCAAATCTCTGTTCCTGCAATATACGCAGTATCTTAGCCTGTGTTTTCAAGCTCATGTCGCCTATTTCATCAAGGAAGAGAGTCCCGTTGTCGGCTAATTCAAATTTGCCTTCCTGCGCTTTTTCCGCCCCGGTGAATGCTCCTTTTTCATGACCGAATAGTTCCGATTCAATCAGTTCCTCGGGAATGGCTGCGCAGTTTACCGCCACAAGAGGGTTGTCTGAACGCTGACTCTGGGAGTGGATGGAGCGGGCTACGATTTCTTTGCCGGTCCCGTTTTCCCCGGTAATGAGCACCCATGCGTCGGTGGGGGCGACTTGCCCGATTACTTCGCGCATGGAATCAATGGATTCGGATTGTCCGGTTAGTTTGGCGGGCTGTTCAGTGGCGATTCGGGTGCGCAGGGCCTTGTTTTCTGATTGTAACCGGGAAAATTCCACGGCTTTTTCAGCAGTGATGACCACCTTTTCAAGAGAGAGCGGCTTTTCAATGAAGTCGAAAGCTCCCTTTTTGATGGCAGAAACAGCGGTTTCAATGCTGCCGTGGCCGGAGATCATGACCACGGGCAGCCAGTCCCATTCTTTTTTTATATGGTCGAGGACCTTTAGACCATCCATGCCCGGAAGCCAGATATCCAGAAAGACAAGGTCCGGCTGTTCTTCGGCAAGATGTTTCAAAGCTATTTCGCCGGATTCGGCATCGCTGACTGTAAACCCTTCGTCTTCAAGGATTCCGCGCAGGGAGTACCTGATGCCGTCTTCATCATCAACAATCAGTATATTTTTGCTCATCAGTGCTTCCGTTTATGTTTCAAAGGAAAAATTATCTTCTTCGATCAGTTGGGTGCAGGCGTCAACAACTTCGGGATCATACGATGTTCCTCGTCCGCGTGCAATTTCTGCCATGGCCTTGGGCAATCCCAGTGCCGCACGGTAAGGGCGGTGGGAACTCATGGCTTCCACCACGTCAGCTACAGAAATAATCCGGGCTTCCCGTAGGATGCTGTCACCGCTTAATCCATTAGGATAGCCGGTTCCGTCTATACGTTCATGATGCTGGAGTACTATCTTGGCCACCGGCCATGGGAAGGAAATGCCCTTAAGAATCTCGTAACCGGCTTCACTATGGGTTTTCATCAGATTCATTTCCAGATCGGTCAAGCGGGTCGGTTTGGACAAAATTTCAGCCGGGATGGATATTTTACCCACATCGTGCAGGATTCCGGCGATCCTGATACTGTTGATTTCCTCGGCGGAAAGCTTCATTTTTACAGCGATGCGGCAGGCCAGCTCCGCCACTCGCTGCTGGTGCCCGGAGGTGTAAGGGTCGCGTTTTTCAGACATGGCGGTCAGGGAAGCAACTGTCTCATCAAAAGTTCGCCTCAGTTGAGCCAGACTTTCCTTTAGGGCATCTTCACTTTTTTTCAGCTCTGAAATATCACGCAGTACAACTACCTTGCCCACGATTTCGTTTTTTTCTTCAATACCGGAAACATTTACTGATACCGGGATTATTCCCTGCGGTCCTCGGAGGACGGCGTCACCGTGAATTGAATCGTTTTCAGAAAAAAACTCAATGGATTTCATTGTCTCAATTTCCAGAATATCTATTGTTTCCTGAAAATTTCGGCCGAAAAAGCTGTCTATCTCGTTGTCCATGAGTGAACATGCCGCTTTATTCATAGATTTGATGCGGCCATTGCTGTCGGTGGTGATGACCGCATCATCAATGCTGTCAAAGGTAGTCTTCAGCCAACGTCGGTTTTCGTTAAGAGTGCTTTCCGCACGGTGTTTGTAGAGGGCCATTTCAATAGTCAGGTTCAGTTCCCGATCCTCAAAGGGTTTGATGATGTAGCCGAATGGCTCGGTTATCTTGGCTCTTTTCAGGGTGTCATTGTCAGCATAGGCAGTAAGGTAAATGATGGGAATATGGTATTCTTTGTTGATTACAGCCGCAGTATCTATACCATCCATGTCCCCTTCCAGCATAATATCCATGAGGATTAGATCCGGATGATCTTTCCCGATAATCTGCACGGCCTGCTCTCCGGATGTAGCCACTGCGGCCACATGGTAGCCGAGTGCCTTAAGTCGTCCCTGTATATCCAAAGAAACGATTGCTTCATCCTCCACAATCATAATGCGGGGCGGGGCATTTTGACCTGCATTTTTTTCAGAGTAAGAAATCATGTGAATTCCATTTGTTATTGGTCACAAGAGTGAATGATTATTTTGAGATACGGTACTACACTAAACGATATCATAAGTATCAGGCAAGCATAAGGAAGAATATATCAGGTGGGAAGCTCCAGCACGAAAGTCGTTCCGTGGGGGTCGGCCGGTTTGACCCTGATGAAGCCGCGATGGTCGGTTACGATTGATTTGACAATGGTCAGGCCAAGTCCGGTTCCGCTTTTTTTGCTGGAGAAATATGGTTCAAACATTCTGGAGCGCTCGTCGGCAGAAAGTCCGGGGCCGTTGTCCTGTACCTCGACTCTCAGCCAGCCAAGGGTGGCATCATGCATGGCGGTAATGGTGACAGTAGGGGATTCGCATTCATCCAATGCTTCCGCAGCATTGGTGAGCAGATTGATCAGGGTGCGGCGCATAGCTTCACGGTCCAGTTCCAATTGCGGCAGTTCACCATCAAAGCTTAGGGACCATTCAATATTGCTGTGGCTGTTGCGGTAGAGGCTGACCACTTCTTCAAGCAGGGGGGTGATGTTGTCCGGCTTGAGCCGCACTTCAGGCAGTTTGGCATAGGCGGAAAATTCCTGAACCATCTGTTGCAGGTGTTCCACTTGGGAGATGATCAGATCCGTACTTTCCCTGAAAACATTATCTTCTATTTCGGAGCCGAACTTGCGTTGCAACCGCTGGGCTGAAAGTTTGATAGGAGTGAGGGGATTCTTGATTTCGTGGGCGATGCGTCTGGCCACTTCACGCCATGCCGCAATGCGCTGCATTTTTTCCAGCTCGGTAATATCTTCAAACACTGCCACGATACCGGTACTTGATTCTCCAGCTTTGAGGGCCACTACGTTGACCAGAAATTTTCTGTGCCTTCCTTCCACTGTGAGGGAAAGCTGTCTCTGCCACTGGGAGAATGGGCTGGTGGCCATGTGGGAGCGTGCTTCGGCAATTAGCGAGGCCAGATCCCCTTCTGGGAGCAGGGCCAACGGATCTCTGCCGTGTACAAAGCGGGCTTCAATGCCCAGCATTTCTTCAATGGCTGAGTTGACGGTGCTGATCTTCCCTTCTTCGTTAAGGGAAATGACCCCGGCAGTAATGTTGTTGAGCACCGCTTCCATGTAGCGGCCTCTGCGTTCCAGTTCCTGATTCTGCTGGGCCAGTCTTTCGTTGGCGGTTTTTAGGCTTTTCTGGCTGTCTTCAAGGTCTTCAGCCATGCGGTTGAAGGACTGGACCATGAAGCCCAGTTCATCGTCGGAGCGATCTTCAAGACGTACGGTCAGGTCGCCTCTGGCAATGCGCTGCGAACCTGCGGCCAAGGCCTGAATAGGTGCGGAAAGTTCTTTGGAAAGTCGGAATCCGAACCAGATGGAACCGAGAATGATCAGCAGGGTAGTAACGCCAAGGGTCAGATAAAGACTCATCTTGAGCGGATATTTGAGGGTTTTGAGCTGCTTGTATTCATCAAGGCCGCGTACAACCTGATCAAGCTTGTAAAGCAGCCCCTGTCCGATGTTTTCCCCGATGATCAGGAATCCGGTTTTACCGTCGTCAACCGGGAGAATACCGATGACCATGTCGTTACCGGGCATGGGATGAATGGTGGACCAGAATCGCGGATTCTTTTTCATGTCCTCCCAGTCTACCTTGGCGTTGATCTCTGACCAGGCTTTGTCCCATGATCCTTGTGAATACCAGTTGATCTTCTTGCGGTCGGGCCGGATAACCCCGAGCAGACCGAGGTCATATTCCCCCAGTTTTTTACCGAGGAATTGTTTCATGGATTTACCGCCCCATGCATAGCGGTTCTCCTTGATGGTCTCAAGAATATTGTCTCCGCGCCGCTCAAGACCTTCCTGCGCCGAAGCATAAAAGGCTCTTCCCAGTTCAAGGGATTGGACCATGGATTCCTCAACCTGATTTTTGAACCAGTAATCCACGGAAACCTGCACAAATTGCATAGCCATGAAGAACATGAGCAGGGTAGGCACCAATGAAAGAGTCATGAAAGAGAGGACCATACGCGTTCGCAGTTTGGAGCCGAGAACCCTACGCCTTCGCTCAAGGAGCAGTTTGACCCCGTTGCGGACCACGATGAACAGAACAATGAGCAGCAGGATGAAGTTCAGGTTGAATAATCCTACGAAAAGGTAAGAGTTGACCCCGATGTACTTAAGCTGCACAAAACCAAGCCCCACAAAAATCAGCAGACAGAAGAAGGCTAGATAGTATTCTCGCTGTCTGCGTTTTCGTTCTTTGGTGTCGGGTACACTTATTTTAATGTTCTGCTCGGTCATGGTGGTCCTGAAATCAGTATGTGAAATCTAATTGGTAAGTTGCGGCCGGGATTATATCCCATGACCAGAAAAAGAGGGTGTTCTTCAGCCATGCGGGAACTTCGGTGCGGTCAAGACGGACTTTTAACCGTAGATTGTATCTTTCCCCACGCTTAAGGGTGGACCATGGACCCAGATCAAGGACAAAGCTCTTCCATTCTTCGCGCAGGAGTATGGATAAGCTTTTGTTTTTGAATATCTTGCCTCCCGGTTTTTCCAGCACAAATTGATTGGAGAGGGAGTCGAAGTATAGTTTGCTATTGTATGTCTTGCTTGCAACCTTTGAGTCCAGCCAGACGCTTTTGTTTTCAAAAAGCGAGGCTTTGCATTCAAGCTTGAGTTTTATGCCGTTTTGCAGGGCTTCTTCCACCTGAGTGTCGGCGGTAAGTTCAATACCGAAGCGGGCCATGATGGAACCGGCCTGATTGTCCAGCACCATATTCTTGAGTTGCAATGAGCTGGCTTGAGCTGTTCCGGGAAGGAATAGAATGAAAAAGCTCAGCCATAAGATTAGCCCTTTCCATGCATTGAAGGTTGGGTATGCTTGCTGAGTCATGTTTATCATTGATCTTTCTGCTTTCATTAGAAATCTTTTCCTCCCGTTTCCGAGCTTAACGTATCAGCCGCCAATCATTTGTTCAACTCCATGATTGCAGTGTGTTACAATTGATATGAAACTGTCTTTTCATACCGTAATGATGTATTAATAAGAGATCGGAGGTCCTAGAATCCTATGTTAAATAAAATACGCGAACAATGGAGCAGGCTTAATCGTCCGGGTAAGGCCGGGGTGATAATAGCCGGGGTGCTTATTTTTTATACGCTTGTCGGTTTTTTTCTTGTTCCTTTCACCATCAAGAAAGTTGCCCTTTCCAAGCTGCCCTCACTGCTGAACAGGCCGGTGCGTATTGAGCAGGTTGAGTTGAACCCTTACACCCTGAATTTTTCGATTCATGGTTTAGAGATCGGCAAGAAGGAGGGGGAAGGGAATCTGTTTGCGTTCAAAACATTTGATCTCAACCTTGATTCATTTTCTCTGTTCCGTTTTTCCTTGATTTTGGACCAGATCAGAATTTTGGACCCGCAAGTTGATTTATCCATTTTCCGCGGCGGGAGCAGTATTTCCGATCTTATCCCGGAAGGTGATGTTGAAGAACAGCCCGAGGGAGCAGACGAAGAAAAGTCTTTTTTCCCGTTTATTGTCCGTGATTTAGACGTAACGAACGGAACATGCAGAGTTTATGATAAAGTTCGTGATGTGCGTCATGAAATTTCCGGTCTGGATTTGTTCGTGCCTTTTACCTCTTCCCTAAGCCGGGATAATGATAAACAGGTACAGCCTACTCTTAATATGGTCATCAATGGTACTCCCTTTGCTATGAAGGGACATTCCCTGCCTTTTAATGAAAGTCTGAAGACCGAGTTCGATTTCTCTCTTAAAAATGCGCAGCTGGCTGAGTACTGGCCATACCTGCCTATTTACGAAACCACTGAGCTTAAAAGCGGTAGCTTGAGTTCAGATCTGGTGCTTTCCTTTGAGCGCAGTGATTCGCTGCTGCCGAGGGTGTTGATCGGTGGTAAGGCCAACATTTCAAATTTCGATCTTGCAGCTAGAAAAGGTCCTTCCCTGCTCAAATTTAAAAAATTGGATGTGGATATTGAAGAGGTACGAATTCTTAGACGTGTGGTGAAGATCTCTTCCATCCGTTTGAGCGATCCTTATCTAAAAGTCGGCCTTAAAGAAGATGGCAGCCCGGATTTGCTTGACTATCTTACCCCTTCAATTGAGGCCGGAGAGAAATCCAAGAAAGCTGGAACTGAAACAGAAAGCCGACCTGCATTAGCTGCGTTGGTTAAGGATTTCAAGCTTGATAACGGGTTGGTGGATTTTACCGACAATGCGTTTGGTAAGGGATTCAACAAGAAAATCGGGCCGATCATGGTTCATGCCAGTAACGTAAGCACTGCCGAAAACGGAGCCGGAACATGGGATTTTCGTATCGGTTCCAACTCTACTGAAATTCTCAGCGGGCAGGGCGGTATGACTGTCATCCCCCTTTCGGTAAATGGTTCAGTTGCTGTGGAAGATCTGGATATTCCCGATTACCACGTTTACCTTGATGATCCCCTGCCTCTTGATGTTGCCCGCGGCAAGGTTGGGCTGGGCAGTGATTTCCAGTTCGCAGCGCAGAATGGTTCAGTGCGGTTGGATAATATCCGGGTCAATGTGGATTCTCTTGATCTGCAACCCAAGGGCGGCGGTAAGACCTTGATCGGGCTGGACGGATTTGTCATGAGCAACGGTACGGTGGACGTAAACAAAAAATCAGTGGTCATAGATTCTATCGATCTCAATAAACTTCTGATCCGGCTCATGCGTGATAAAAAGGGTATTGACCTGCTCAAGCAGATTAAAAAGCACCAGAAGCAGGTCAAATCCAAGGGCGTTGGGATTCCAGTCAAACAATCCGAAGAATCAACAGAAGCAGCCGATGCGGAGGGTGATCCATGGCAAGTGGTCCTGAACAGATTCAATCTTGTTGATTCAGCCTTTGAATTTACTGACCGGGCAGCCACGAAAAAGACGGTCACCAGTATCAGCAATATTAAAGTCGGGGTTAGCGGGCTGACCTTTCCTGAAAAACAACCTCTTAAGCTGGCTCTTTCAGCCGTGGTTAACAAGCGCGGTTCTATCGATATTAACGGGCAGGCCGGGCCGCAGTCTCTTACGGGCAAGGGCAGTGTGCTGGTTCGAAAATTACGCTTACGCGATTTTAACGGCTACCTGCCCCCGCAGATGCAGATGAATATCGCCCGCGGGCATGTAGACGTACACGGCAATTGGAATTTTTCAGCGGCAAATGAGCCTGTGGCTGGATATACAGGCAAGGTTCAGCTTAAGGATCTGCTCATCCGTGACAATCAGGGTAACAAGCAGTTTTTCCATCTGGATGATTTGGCTGTGCGTGAGATCGATTTCCGGTCCGCACCGCTTAAAGTCAAAGTAGGGTCTATTGCCGTGCTGGCTCCGCAAGCAAATCTTGAGCGCGAAGCTGACGGCACTTTCAATATTGCTCGCATGCTGACCGGCAAGCGGGCCGAGCCTGTGGATGAAGATGCCGTTGAAGAGCAGGCCGAGCAGGCGGCGGAGAAAGCTGAAGTGGCTCGGGTGAAAGGTGTTGCCCCGGCAGACGGAGTAGCCGAACTAAAAGCACCTAGCGAAGCGGAGAAAAAGGAAAATTTTGTTTCCGTGAGCAAGATTTTCATGAGCAACGGCACGGTTACCTTTAAAGATTACGCTGTCTCTCCGGCCTTTGAACTGGATATTACCAAGATGCGTTCTGCGGTGCGTGGTCTTGAGCTGCCTCATGGAGAGCGCACCGATATTTCATTCAATGCCACCCTTGATCGTCAATCTCCATTGGTGGCTGAAGGTTTCCTACAACCCACATCCGAAGGTGCGGATACCGATATCACTGTTTCCCTTGCCAATCTGGATATGACTCAGCTTTCACCTTACACTGAGAAATTCATTGCTTATCCGGTCAGTACCGGCATGCTCAGCTCTGATGTGGGGGTTAAGTTGCGCGGCAAGATCGTAGCCGTGGATAATGTTTTTGATATCTACCAGTTTGAGGTGGGCGAGAAGGTGGATAACCCGGATGCCCCCAGCATCCCTATCGGTCTCGGCTTGGCTTTGCTCCGGGACAGCAGTGGTAATATTCGGCTTGATATTCCGGTGGAGGGAGATCTTTCAGATCCCCAATTCAAGCTGGGCAAGGTTATCGGCCGGGCCATCGTCAACCTGCTGGTTAAGGCCGTTACTTCGCCCTTCGCCTTGATAGGCGCGCTGGTGGGCGGGGGGGAGGATATGGATGTGATGGCTTTTGAACCAGGTAAGGCTGGTTTTAAGGAAGGGGAGTTGTCCAAGGTTGAGTCTGTTGCCAAGGCCATGGCTGATCGTCCGGGCCTTAAGCTTGAGATCAGCGGATTTACCGCTCCCGAGGATATTCCGGCCATGGAAGAGGCCGAGTTTCGCAGGCAGGTGGCCATGCCCAAGTTTCTCGATCTTGAAGGCGATGAGAATGCGCCTACTTCAGTTGACGAAGTGGTGGTCAGCGCGGAAGAGTATCCCGAGTATCTGGAAGCGGCCTACAAGGATGCAACCTTTGAAAGGCCGACTAACTTCTTAGGTATAGTGGTGGCTCAGCCCGTGCCGGATATGGAAAAAGCCTTGCGGGATCATATCAAGATCAGCGATACTCAGTTGGCGGACTTAGCGCGGAGCAGGGCTGAGAAAGTCCGCACCAAGCTTGTGGAAGAATCCGGTATTGAGCCGGGACGTGTTTTCCTCAAGGGAATGTCTGCTACCGGAAAAGGAACCGGACCGCGTGTTGAGTTGGGGTTGCAGTAAGAAGTTAAGATGCGCTACGCGCTTTTGAGATGAAATGATTTCGCCTCCGGCGGGCAGAAGGCCGAGGGCCCTCTGCATTCCCCATTAGGGCTTTGCCGCTGGGGTCGGGGTAATTTGCTATAGTTAACAACCCGTATCCCCCTATTGGAGTGGAACAATTTTGGAGGTATTTTATGAGTTGGTTGAAAAAAGTAGTTTATGTTCTTTGTCTGGTTGCCATGATGGCTGTTGTTTCCGGTTGCGAAGATAACAACGGTGCTGGCGAAAAGCTCGGCAAGCAGTTCGATCAGGCCATGGAACAGGCCAAAGACAAAGCTGATGAGATGAGCGATCAGGCCAAAGATGCATACGAGGATGCCAAGGATAAGGCTAAGGAAGCTTTGGATAATTAGTATCTTTTTTTAATTTTATCAGGAACTATTTAAAACCGCCGGACTTAATGGTCCGGCGGTTTTTTCGTGTGCGGGAATGGATAAATTGACTTGTTTCCGGTTCAGTGGTTCATTGGGCAGGTTGAGAATACCCGTACCATTTGGAGGAAATAAAATGGCTGAATATACATATGAAAGTCTGGAAGCATTGCTCAAGGAAAAGCTCGGTGACAACATGCCCGAATGGGCCATGGAAGATATCCACGAGGCCCTGAAGATAACCGAGAAGATGGAAGAAGAGGGCTGGAAGTTCAAGCTGGCAGACCTAAGCCGGGGCAGCATGACTGAAACCGACTGGCGCGCCACCCTGAGCAAGGATGACAAAAAATTCTCCGGGCAGAGCGATCATGCGGCATTGGCGGTTTGTGTTGCTGTGGCGGATGCGATTGTGGGGTAGGAGAGGGGGAAGGTGTTCAAGACATTACTCCCCTCACAAGATTAAAGTTTGTGATTACTCATTAGTTCTATGGAATATTACGACATTCCAGATATTGATAGAGGGATAGGTATGGGCATATACCAAAAGTTTTGATTTTAATGTCATTAAAATACAGCTTTAAAATTTCTGTTACTTCTTCTGCTGTGTTGACATGCTCGTGGCGGATTAGTTCAAAGTAGTCGAGTTGATATTTAAGTCTAAATTCGAGACCTGTACCTATTAATTGAGCTAAGTACCAAAGCGGAGTCCCTTCACTGGGAATGGCTACTTGCAATACTCCATCAGGTTTAAGAAGGTTGCGACATTGGTTAACGAGATCTGGTAAGTCACATATATGCTCAAATGCAGCAATGCTTAAAATACGGTCATATTGAGCCTTTGGTAGATCAATAATATTGTTGTATATATAT
This sequence comes from Marinifilum sp. JC120, assembly GCA_004923195.1. NCBI lineage: Bacteria > Pseudomonadati > Bacteroidota > Bacteroidia > Marinilabiliales > Marinifilaceae > Marinifilum > Marinifilum sp. JC120. Next base: position 24,293 of record RDSB01000004.1, read on the forward strand.
CTTACATGCCTGAGGTTGCGACTTCCTTTGTAGAGTCCTTCATATGGTTCAACTATATCATATGATGTAAAATTATTTTCGTATGGGATGTGATTGAGTGTTCCTGCCCCAATTTCAAGAATGCTCCCTTCAGCCTTCGATTCAGCTATTTTTATATGCATCCATTTCTCTAAAGTTGTGGCAACGAATGAGGCTGTAGTCTCTCCTTCCCTATTTGCTTTGTAATGCTCGTGATATATCTTTTGAAGCTCATCAGAGAGAGGCGGCCTTTTCTTGGGGAATTTATGTAAAATATTACTCATTGGAATTGCTATCCTTTATTGAATTATATTCAAGGTTTTATTAAGTAAATGTCGTTATTACATTTGCTTATGGCGATTTTTGTCTAGCAGTTGGGCATTCATCTCTTTGATAAAGTAAGTTGGGCGTTTTTTGCTCCCTAAGTATGTTTTGCCAACATATTCTCCAATAGTACCTAGGAAAATAAGCTGTATCGCGCCCAAGATGAGTATCGCAGCCATAATGGAAGACCATCCGGGGACAGTGTTTCCAATTAAGAATTGGATAATGATATATGCTAAGTACGCGAGGGCAATAAGTAGAACTCCAGACCCAATTAATGATGCTGCCCGTAGTGGAATAAGGCTGAAAGAGGCTACTCCATTAATTGCTAAGCCTAGCATTTTTTTCAAATTGTATTTGCTCTTTCCGTATTGCCTACTGTTAGGTTCATATTCAATGTATTCTTGTGTAAATCCCAGCCATGGAATTATTCCACGCCAAAAATATACATCCTCATTTAAATTTCGACACGCTTCTACTACCTTGCGATCTAAAAGTCTGAAATCAGCAGTTCCCGGTTTGATATTCAAATTAGAAATTTTGTTGATTATTTTATAGAATGTGCTTGATGTAAATTTTTTGAGAAAAGGAAGGTTTGGATCTTCCTTTCTAACTGAGTGGACAATATCTGCACCTTGAGACCACCTGTCGATGAAGGTAATCATTAATTCAGGTGGGTGTTGTAAATCTCCATCCATAGAGATAACGCAGTCTCCGGTTGCGTGGTCAAGACCTGCCTTAAGCGCACATTGATGTCCCCAGTTTCTTGAGAGGGATATGAAATTAATATTCTCGTGTTTTGAACTTAAGCTCTGTAATTGTAAGAGAGTTCTATCTGTGCTCCCATCGTCAACGAAGATGATTTCAAAGTTATAATTTTTAAGGACTTCAGTTATTTTATCACATATTAGAGGGACATTTTGTTCTTCATTGAGAACGGGTACTACTACACTGATTTTTTTTGTTTTGATGTCAAAAGTGTTTTCTTGCATGTTAAATGATTGGTTGTCCCTGTTTGTGAAGGCTGTTTAGATATATAAAGCTAGTATTGGTCAGATCGTGTTTTAGTTGGCAATAAACCAATGCGGTTTGGAGTGAGTAAACTCTTTTATCCCTCTCTTGCGATAGTGTGCAATTACGCAGTAGGTCTCGCCTGACTTGTCCAGTGTTATATTTAGTTCTGGAGTTAGGGTTTGAATTGTTTTTCCTTGAGATCCTCTAGCAATTACTTGCCAGATAATTTCTAAGTTTCCACTTTGGTCAAAAGGTGTGAACATAAATTTATATTTGCCCTTGCCCAGTGAAGTAGGAGAGATAACTAAAAGAGGTTCGTTCATTTTAACCACGATTAACTTGTCGGTGGTTATAATAGATCCTTTTTGAGGATAAGTAGGCATTCCGAGAGCTATTCTTGATGCCTCAAGCACGTCCTTTTGGTCCATAATAGGTGCAATTTTGTAACCTAGAACGGAGAGGATTGTTGTAAACTTATGACTTTGGTTCGCTCTACTTAGTCCAACGAAATTACCTGAGTACCCGGAGTTGCCTTCGTTGGAGAAGGGAGGGGTTGTTTCAGTTTTGAGGTATTGGTTGGGAAGGTTGCCTATTATAGCCAGCTTCTTATCGCATGAAAAGCCTGGAGTTTCTTCAATTCTGGAAAATATTCTGCTGACTGTTTGAGTGGATGCTTGGGTTATTAGATGGGCCCTGTAGTACTGGGCATTTGTTCTGGTTGTGAAGCTGATGATAATAAATACGCATATTAAAATAGTAATGTTTTTTGACAATTTAAAATCATCAGCTGCAATAGCTATGGTTGTGCATAAGACTATTACGGCCCCATAGGTCTGCATATATGTAATCTCTGAGAAGGGAGCAACAATAGGAATAATTATTGCTGCAATGAGAGTTGTTAAAAAAACGATAGCAATAATGGATAAATTGACTGTGATGTCCTTAATGGATTTGTATAACCTTTGCTTGTATAGAACTGTAGCGCATGCAATTAAAGAGATGATCCAAATAGATGGCTGTAAGAAGGACTGAAATTTAAAGAAAGAATTATTCAGCAGCCCGAAATAGCATGAGATGATTTTCTGCAAAGAAAGAATTGAAAGAGAAAGAGTACCCATCTGGTCTGCACCCTGATAGCTGGATAAAGGAGTTCCGTCTAAGTAAGTGATTGTTTTTACAAGTACTATATATATGAGACCTGCGCTGATTCCAAACGCGATAAATCTGACTGCTTTTTTAAAAAAAAGCTTAAGCATAGGTTTATCGCCGAGATTATTATCGATAGCAAATTTTAAGAGGATTGCGGTGCAAAGACTCGCGCTTACGCAAAGATAGGTTTGGTATATACCCAATGATAGTGAGAGGATTAGTGCTCCACAAAAGAAATTTACTTTTCCTTCTTTGTTAGCGAAATATACTGCTAAAACAGAAGTGAAGCAAGATACAGCATAGACAAGTATGGCTAAGTTATATGTCATCGCTATTGCAAAAGCAGGGTAGGATATAAAAATTACAGCAATTAAAACTTTAATGAATGTTGTCTTTGCAGAGAGAAGCTTAGCAATGATTGTCCCTGAGAGTGATGCTAAAAAAATAAATATGAATGTATGTAGAAATTGCAGCGGGTAACTGTCAGTTATATTGTAGAGAGGGCCATATAAAAACCTTCCAGAGATCAATAGGTTGATGTATCCGCTTAACTGGAAATCTTCATTAATAAAAAAATTCACCATTGCGGCGCCATGGATACAAAAACCGAGGAACAGAGTTATTAAGAAGGCGTTAAGGTCACTCTTAGATATGTTAGAGTGTTTTTCTTTAATGTAGTTTTCGATGTCAAAATCAAGAAACTTTTGTTCTGTATTCATAGGTTTAGCTCAGGATGTTTTTATTCTTTTGTGCTTGAATGACGAGTTGAAGCATTTTAATTTCAAAAAGAAAATAAGTATGTTCTAGATATGTAAAAAGTTATCTGTAACTAGCAATTTTGAACTTTTGTTGCAAGTTCTTCTGGGGCGAAGAGGGCAAGCTTACTGTTACAAAAAATCCCCCCGGAACAACCGTTCCGGAGGGATTTTCAATTTTTATGTATCGAACCAGCTACTAGAACTGTTTCTTCATCAGCTCGGCGAGGTTGGCGGCGGTGAAGCCGTATTTCTCTGCAAGCTGGGTTGCGGGTGCGGATGCGCCGAAGTGGTCGATGCCGAGTACTGCGCCGTCGAGGCCTACGTACTTGTACCAGCCTTCGGGGCGGCCTGCTTCTGCTGCTACGCGGGTGCGGACATTGGGATCGAGTACGGAATCTTTGTACTGCTGATCCTGCTCTTCGAAGAGTTCCACGGAGGGCATGGAGACCACACGGATCTTTTTGCCTTCGATCATGGAAGCAGCCTCAATGGCGAGGGATACTTCGGAACCGGCGGCAATGGCGATCATATCCGGGGTGCCTTCGCAATCCTTCACAATGTAACCACCGCGCTTAACGCCTTCTTCAACCTGCGGGTACTCATCTTTGCCGAGGACGGGCAGTCCCTGACGGGTGAGCATGAGGGAGGAAGGGCGCTTGGTCTGGGCCATGGCGATTTCTAGGCAGGCTGCGGTTTCACGTGCATCTGCGGGGCGGAGCACCAGCAAGTTGGGGATGAGACGCAGAGAAGATACGTGCTCAATGGGCTGGTGGGTGGGGCCGTCTTCACCTACATAGAATGAATCGTGAGTGTAGATGTAGAGGACCGGCAGGTGCTGCAATGCGGACATTCGCATGCCGTTTCTGCAATAGTCGGAGAAGGTCAGGAAAGTTGCGCCGAAGGGGATTACGCCGCCGTGCAGGGCCATACCGTTAAGGATAACGGACATGGGGAATTCACGGACACCGAAAGCTAGGTTGCGTGCGGTCTTGCCGTCAATGGCGAAGTCGCCAACCTTTTTGCGGAAGTTCGCAGTCTGGTTGGAGGGATCGAGGTCCGCGGAACCACCCACGAGAGTGGGTAGAGCGTCGGTGATGGCGTCGAGGCATGCGCCCCATGCCTTACGGGTTGCAATAGACTGACCAGCTTCAAATTCGGGCAGCTCAAGTTTGATCTCGTTGCGGGGAGTGTTGGCATTAGCCCAGAAAGCGGCGATTTTTTCGTCTGCGGCCAGTGCTGCGTCGGATTTTTCTTTCCACTGAGCTGCCAGTGCTTTGAGATCGGGGAAACGGGCCTGAAAATGTTCAACAACATCTTCGGGAACGTAGAAAGTTTCTTTTTCAGGAAGACCGAAGCATTTTTTGGTGGATTCGATTTCTTCGTGGGAAAGCGGGGAACCGTGAGTGGAGTGGCTGCCTTCGCAGGTTGCTGCGCCTTTAGCCATTACGGTTTTACCGATGATCAGGGTAGGCTTGGAAGTTTCAGCCTGACCTGCTTTCACTGCTTCGCGGATGGCATCGTGGTCGTGACCGTCGATTTCCACAACGTGCCAGCACATGGCTTCGAAAACCTTTTTGAAATCGGTGCAGTCGCACTTGCTGGTGGGGCCTGCGAGCTGGATGTCGTTGGAATCGTAGTAAACAACAAGCTTACCGAGTCCCCAGAGTCCGGCGAGGGTTGCAGCGCCAAGAGATACAGGCTCCTGAAAGTCGCCGTCGGAGGAGAGTACGTAGGTGTAGTGGTCTACAACGTCGTCGCTGGTGTTGGCATTGAGGAAAGCCTCAGCGGTAGCCATACCGACACCGACACAGAAACCCTGACCCAGAGGGCCGGAAGTGGCTTCAACGCCGGGGGTCATGTCGTGTTCGGGGTGACCGGGGGTGATGGAGTCCAGCTGGCGGAACTGTTTGAGATCTTCAATGGTCAGCAGTCCGCAGAGGTGCAGTATGGAGTAGAGAAGCGGAGATTCGTGACCGGCAGCCATAACGAAACGGTCGCGATCAGCCCATTCAGGATTGCTGGGGTCGAATTTAAGGAAGTCCTTGTACAGGACGTAGGCAAAGTCTGCGGAAGACATGGAACCGCCGGGATGGCCGGAATTGGCCTTGCGGATGGAGTCCATGATCAAACCTTTGACAACGTTGACCGCTTTCTGGTCCAACTGGTTGTTACTCATTTTGAGTCCCCTATTAATGGATGATATTTTATTCAGCATTCAAGTCTGACGGTTAACTGTCTCACTTTCCTGGAGAATGCTGTCTAATGTTATAAATTAAAGAATCCCGCCTGCAATTATGCTGACGGGATTTCTACTATTTATCGAAAAGATTGATTCTACGCATGTGCCGATCACCTTCAAACTCGGAGGTCATGAAGGCGCGGATGATTTCTTCCGCTAATCCAGGCCCGATCACTCGTTCACCGAGGCAGAGGATATTGGCGTTGTTGTGTGCGCGTGCCATTTTAGCCATGTACTCATTGGTACACATGGCGGCGCGGATGCCCTTGTGCTTGTTTGCAGCCATGGACATGCCGAGTCCGGTTCCGCAGATCAGGATTCCGGGAATGTTTTCCCCGGTAACCATATCGGCTACTTTTTCGGCGTAAACAGGATAGTCGCAGCTGACAGCTTCTTCAGGTCCGGCGTCTACCACATCGTAGCCCATATCAGTGAGCAGTTTGATGGCAAATGTCTTGAGGGTGAAGCCCCCGTGGTCCGAACCGATTACAACTTTACCGGCCATATCCAGATCTCCCGCGCAGGACGCTTGAAACAGCAACAGGCACACAAAAAAACAGTTCTGTCGAGAAGCATTCCCGCAGAACTATGGATTTCAGGCTGTGCTCACTGTGTTTGTAACACCCTGTACTTTTTGTTTTTATGGATTCAACCGAAGAATCAAAGTGGTGGTGGGGGGAGGATTCGAACCTCCGAAGGCGTTGCCGACAGATTTACAGTCTGTTCCCTTTGGCCACTCGGGAACCCCACCACTCTATTATGAAACCGTTACCGGTTAAATATCCATTTTACGTTCATTGTCGCGATATTTTACGTCGCGCTTAGCAGCCTGCTCTTTGCGGAGCCTACTGATTTCATCTTTGAAAAATTCGATCTGCTTTTTACACAGTTCCGCGTCACCGTCAACATCACCTGTAGTGAGTTTTCCAAGAAGCGCGTATTCTTTTTCGAGACGTTTTTCAAGCTGTGAGACTTCGAAATTTCCAAGCAGTCTTGAAACGATTCCTTTCATCTCCGCCAGCCAGACATCGAGACCTAGTTTAAAGTTTTCAAGAAGTCCACTACTTTTTTCATTAGAATTAAAATCCTGCCCGCTCATACTTCCCTCCGTTATGAAAAGCTTAACATTTTAATCAATCTTCACGTACCCGTTTTGGTCGAGACGGATTTCCTCGGAACCCTCGGGCAGCTTGAGCTGAAGAGCTTTTGCCTGCCACGGTTTGCCTGTGAAGGTCCGGGATTTTATACGCAGCAGGGCTTTGTCACCCAATTCTGTGTAAACGGCGATTTTATCCGGCAGCAGTTTGCCTGAATTATCTTCCTCGTAAGAAGATAATTCCATGCGCCATGGAATTTCGCCCCGTCCCGATATTTCCATCGGGAGTCCCTGTTCCGTCAGCACGATGGAGCTGACGGGGCCGTTGTCAAAGGTAAAACGCAGGTTCCCGTTTTCAGCAACAGGGACTGCGGTATCGTATGATTCTGGTATCAGGTTGGGATAACAGCCGGAGATAAGTCCTGCAAGGTCTTTCAGAGAGAATGGAAAGGGCAGTCCCAGTAAATGAACCGCGCGGGCCGGAGAAGAATGTGAATAGGCTGTTTTCTGCTCCGGGTAAAAGGCGGTCAGTCCGCTTTCGTCCTCCCGTATATGGGCGATGTAAGCCCCGATGCCCGCGCGAACGTCCAGCCGCAGGGGGGATGCGTATTCTCCCCAGAGGGTCATGGTGGTGCGGTGCCCGCTTCCTTTTGAAGTATAATAGAGACTGGCCTTGGCCCGGATGCCCGTTGCATTACAGTTGCCGTATTCATTGCGGAATTCATTGTAAATATTGTCGGGATCAAGCTTGATCGCGGTACGGGGCGCGCATCCGCCGAGTGCAAAAATGAGCATCAGCAGTATCAGTGCCGTGCTACCGGAGCGGGAAATCATAACTCTTCCAGTTTCCTGCGGATCTGCTCAGCGTTTTGCGGTTTAAAGCCTAAAGCCTTGCGATAACCCTTGGCAGCTGATTTTTTCTTGCCCAGTGCGGCGGCAATGTCTCCGTAATGGTCCCAGAGTTCAGGCTGCTTGGGTCTCAGGGAGACAGCTCTTTTAATCTGTTTCCATGCTTCCTCAAAATCACCCATACGGTAGTTGACCCAGGCCAGTGAGTCCAGAATGTAGCCGTTGTCCGGCTCAAGTCTGTTGGCCCTGCTGATGAGTACCATGGCCCGGTCAAGCTGCTCGTTGCGGTCGGCAAGGATATAGCCCACGAAATTGAGGGCGTCGGCATGGTCCGGGTAGCTGGAAATGATCTGTTCCATGTACTTCAGGGTCTGGTCCAGATTGCCTTCCTGTTCTTCCATTACGCCGAGCTGGAAGAGAATTTGCGGATGGTTGGGAACATGTGCATTTCCACGCAGCAGGGCGTCCTTGGCGGATTTGTTGTCACCTGCCGCTGAATGCAGACCTGCTTCCAGCAAATAAAAATTTACCGCTTCAGGGAATTTATTCTCCCCTTGTTTGATGGCTTCAAGTGCTTCCTTGTCATGTTTAAGCTCCATGAGCAGATGCGCCCTGAATTGCAGGCTGCGGTCATAGTGTTCGCTTTGAGGAGATATTTTATTAAGATAACTCAGCGCCTTGGCCGGATCGTCTTCGCCCTCGTAAGCAATGGATGCTTTGAAGAAGTAGTATGAGTCAGGCACGGTTTTCTGCTGGGCGAAAAGGTCCAGCAGGATGGAGGCCTGTCCGTAGAATTTTCCGCTGATGAATAATTGCGCTGCTTCCAGCATAAAGGCTTTGCTGCGCGGTCCTTCCATGGCCAGCTTCAGTGCCCGTTCAGGGTTGTTGAGTTTGAGGCAGAGTTCCATGAGCCGTAACCGGATATGGTTGGACACATCCGGAAATTCAAGCATTCTGGTGTAAATTTTTTCCGCGGCGTCGTAGTCTTTTTCTATTTCGTGCATGTAGGCCAGTTCACCCCATGCTTCAATGAAATCAGGTTTGACTTCAACAGCCTTGTTCAGGCTGCGGATAGCCTGCCGGGTCAAGCCCAGACCGGCACTTGCTTTGGCGTGCAGGTAGTGAATTTGCGCGGTTCTTTTCTTTTTGGGAATTACCTTGAGGATATCAAGGGCCTGCGCAAATTTATTTTGTTCAAGGTAGATGCGGGCCAAATGTCCGGTTACCGCCAGATCGTCCGGTTTTTTGAGCAGGTATTCCTTGAGTACTCCCTCAGCGTCCGCATTGCGGTTATCCACAAGATAGGTGTTGGCAAGGCTGATGGTCAGGTCCCGGCTCATGGGATATCTGGCAAGGGCTTCCTTAAGGACAGCCCGTGCTTCGTCTATCTGCTGTGAGGTCCAGTAAAGGGCAAACTTATCCAGATACAGTTTTTCCTGCGGCTCTACGGCGATGATCCGGTTTAAAACGGTCAAGGCGTCTTTTTGCAGCCGGGCAACCTCATTGATTTTCTGGGGCGTCTTCAAACCGCTCATAGCCTGTCCAAGCCTTGAGCGGTAGTCCATGTAGACCAGATAATCGTATGTCAACTGCGCTTCCGGGCTTAGCGGGAGCTGGAACTCAGGTCGGGCAGTGTTTTTAGTTGCACAGCCCTGTAACATGAGTAGGACCAGAAGGGCGGTTACAGCAACAGCCTTCAGCGGACAGCGTGAGGAGCCGGTAGTTTGTATCATACAAGCCTTTCAGGTTCTTCCTGCGGGAGATATTTGGGATCTTGGGATAATTCGACCAATTTTTCGTAGATTGCAGAGCCGATGTTGATGCCCTGAGAGATCATTTCCGGGCCGTATTCCCTTCCGGTTTCAGTTCTGAAGGTGGACTCAATGGACTTGATGATTTCAAGGCCTTTGGGAAATTTTTCGATAATTTCTTCCACAGTCCAGTCTTCGTAATCGCAGATTTCCCAGAGAGTGGTGGAGAAGTTATCCGGTCCCCAGCGGAATTTATCCGCATCGTAGAGTGCGCCGCTAAGGAGAGTCAGTTCCCGATCGTTTTCAATGGGCTTTTCCGGTTTGAAGGCTTCGTGCCGGGCGATGGACTCGGCAATGAGTTCCTTGCTGCGTTCGGAAAGGGGATAGTTGTTAAGAATCACTCTGGATGTTTCAGATCCGCGGAGAGCGTGGTTTTCATCCAGACGGCAGCAGTCGTGGAGCAGACCGGAGAATTGAGCCAGCAGGACCAGCTCACGAACGCGGTCTCCGTCCATATCATCTCCTTCTTTGAGGATGATGGCTCCGGCCTCGATGGCTACCTTTTTGGAGTGGTAGATCCCGTGGGCGTATTCATCATAAAGAAAAGGCAGTACGTCTTCCTGCAATCTGATGATTAGCGGGTGGTCAAAAAACATATCCCTTGCAAACTCGATCTGGGTTTCCAGATCACGGTAAAAAACCGGCACGGGCAAGGCCGAGGCCATTGCTTTTGCTTCTTTCTTAAGGTCGGTAAGCAGCTTATTCATTTTCAGGTATCCAGTCCTGTGAAAAGTCTTTAACTGATTCAGCCAGATGTTCCCTCAATTTTTTAAGCAGTCTTGCTTCAATCTGGCGAACTCTTTCCCTTGTTACCCCGAACTCTTCACCGATTTCCCTGAGTGTTCTGGGAGAGTCGGACAGAAGGCGGTCGTTCAGGATCACTTGTTCCTTTTCATTGAGATTTGGAACAATTGCCCTGAGTTGGTCAAGCAGTAATGTGGAAATCTCCTTGTTGGCAAGGGTTTCTTCAACTCCGGGACCAAGATCAGGTAGAAAATCCATGCGTGTGGCTTCGGAATCCTCACCGAACTTGAGGTTCAGGGAGAGGTCGTTTTTGGCCAGTCGCTGGTCCATTTCAGTTATTTCCTCTTCGCTGACATTCAATTTCTTTGAAAGCTCGGAGGTGCTCGGGTCAAAGCCGAGAGTCTGTAATCTCTGGCGTTCTTTATTCAGATTGTAAAAAAGTTTGCGCTGAGTCTGGGTGGTGCCGATTTTGACCATGCGCCAGTTATCCATAATATATTTCAGGATGTAAGCCTTGATCCAGAAGGCGGCATAGTAAGAAAATTTGATGCCCTTGTCAGGATCAAATTTATTTACGGCCTTCATCAGGCCCACGTTACCTTCTTGAATAAGGTCGAGCACATTTTGCATCCAGCGGCGCTGGAAGTCCATGGCGATCTTGACCACCAGTCTCAAATGAGAGGAGACGAGTCTGAAAGCTGCTTCCTGATCTCCGTTTTCCTGTACCCGCTTGGCAAGCTGGAATTCTTCATCCGGTTCCAGCAGGGGAAAGCGGCTGATTTCCTGAAGATATAAATGAAGAGGGTCCTTGGTTGCCACTTCGCCCTTGGCTCTTGGCGTGGGCAGGAAGTCGCCCTTGGGCGGTTTTTTAACCTCTTCATTTTCAACAGGTTCAAGCTCTACCGATTCTTTTTTAGATGGCATTGTCCTGTTAATATTTCCCTGTTCGACTGAAATTATTTGAATATTTTATTGTAAACATAAGTTCTTATCTGTAACTTGTAAGGGTATAGTTTTTATTTGTCCTTTTCAATGTTTTTAAGTAGAAGCGTTTTCAACACATTATACCCTTCTTTTGGAGTTCTCAGGAACTGTTTTTGTTTCTTTTTTCAAAAAATAAATTCAAGAGGCAGGCCGTTCATGCCGATTATAGCGGACTCGCAGTTGTCCGGGATTATTCTATAAGACAATATTTCATCAAAAAGTAAAATGATGATCAGCTTTTTGGCTGAAATTAATAATTAATAACAAAGTGGAGCTTAGACATGCCTGATTTTCGCAAAGCCCTCAATGACGGGAAAATATATTTCTTTGATGGTGGTTACGGGACCTTTTTGCAGAGCAGAGGATTGCCCGCAGGCATGTCACCGGAGCTTTTCGGCCTTCAGAGCCCGGATGTAATTAAATCCGTGCACAAGGATTATGTTGATGCCGGGGCAAATGTGCTGACCTCCAACACCTTCGGCGGCAGCAGACCCAAGCTGGGCGCGGATGTGGATGTAATCGGCCTTAACCGTGAAATGGCCCTTCTCGCCCGCTCCGTTGCAGGGGATAACGTATTTGTTGCCGGTAGCGTCGGTCCCACCGGGCATTTTGTGCAGCCTCTTGGTGAAATGACTTTCAAGGAAATGGTCGAGATTTATAAAGAACAGATTCAGGGCCTTGTGGAAGGCGGAGTTGATCTGATTCTCGGTGAAACCCATTTCGATCTGGCCGAAGCTCGCGCCGTGGTTATCGCTACCCGTGAAGTCTGCGATCTGCCCGTGGCTCTGTCCATGACTTTTGAATCTCCGGCCGCCTGCCTGACCGGGACTTCTCCGGCCACCTTTGTCGATACCATGCAGAACATGGGTGTTGAACTTATGGGTACCAACTGTTCCGCCGGACCGGAGCAGATTCTGGAAGTGCTGGAGAATATGCAGCCGCGTCTTTCTTCTCCTTTACTGGTGGAAGCCAATGCCGGACTGCCCGAACTGGACGAGAACCGCAATACCATATTCCGCCTCCAGCCCGAACCTTTTGCCGAGCAGTCTGCCAAGTTTGTAAACGTTGGTGCAAAATTTATCGGCGGTTGTTGCGGAACCGGGCCGGATCACATCCGGGCCCTGCGCAATGCTGTGGGTGATGCCCCGTGGAAGCGTCCCGTGCCACAGGAAGATTGCCAGATGGTGCTGACCTCCCGCGCCCAGACCGTAAAGATCGGTTTTGAGCAGCGCGGAGTGATCATCGGTGAGCGTATCAACCCCACCGGAAAAAAGGTGCTTATTGAGGAATTGCAGAAAGGGCAATTCACTGAAGCCATGAAGTTTGCTGAAGAGCAGCTGGCCGTGGGCGCGCCTGTGCTTGACGTTAACGTCGGTGCTCCCATGGTTGATGAAGTGGAGATTCTGCCGGCTCTGGTCAAAGAAATTTTCTCTCAGCATTCCGCCCCTCTTTCCATTGATTCCACCAACCCGGATGCGGTTGAAGCGGCTCTTTGGGAATATCCCGGCTCACCGCTGGTCAACTCCATCAGCGGGGAACCCGGACGTATGGAGCGGCTCGGACCTCTGTGCAAGAAGTTTGGTGCTCCTTTTATTTTGCTGCCCATTGTTGGAAGCAAGTTGCCTATCACCTGTGCTGAAAAAGTTGAGGTTGTTTCGGAACTTCTCAAGCAGGCTGATGATCTGGGCATCCCGCGCAGACTGATTATGGTTGATGCTCTGGCTCTGACTGTTTCTTCCAAACCTATGGCGGCCCGCCACTGCCTTGATTTCATCAAGCATTGCCGCGAGGAATGGAATCTGCCCACCGTGCTGGGACTTTCCAATATTTCTTTCGGTCTTCCGGCCCGAGAGCTGTTAAACTCCAGTTTTCTGACTCTTTGCCAGGGACAGGGTATGGCCGCGTTTATTTCCAACCCCAACTCGGTGCGGCTGCGTGAAGCACTTTATGCAAACGAAGTCATGTTCTGCCGTGATCCGCAGGCCGAGCAGTATATTGAGCATTACGCCGATTGGACTCCTTCCGGTGACGGCGGGCAGTCCGGTGCGGCTGGCGGTGGTAAGAAAGAAAAAAAATCCGGGGCGGAAAACCTTTTTGATGCAGTAGTCAAAGGCGACCGCGGTTCCATCATTTCCCTTGTGGAGCGTGATCTTGAAGGCGGACGTAAGCCCTTTGAGATGGTCAACGAAGATCTCATTCCGGCTATCATGGAAGTGGGGGAACGTTATGAGCGCAAGGAATATTTTCTGCCTCAGCTTTTGCAGTCTGCTGAAACCTTGCAGAAGGGGTTTGATAAACTTAAGCCTTTGCTCGAAGCTTCAGGGGAAAACGAGGTAAAAGCCACTATTATCATGGCTACCGTTGAAGGGGACATTCATGATATCGGTAAAAACATCGTCTGCCTGATGCTCAAGAACCACGGATACAATGTAATAGACCTCGGTAAAGACGTAGCAGCTGAGGCCATTGTCAATGCAGCTGAAGAACACGGGGCGAAGATTGTCGGTCTTTCCGCGTTGATGACGACCACTATGGTCAAGATGGAAGATACCATTAATCTGATCAAGGAACGCAACCTCGACATCAAGGTCATGATCGGTGGTGCGGTAATTACCGGAGGCTTCTGCGAATCCATCGGTGCCGACGGTTGGTCCACCGATGCCGTGGCTGCGGTAAAGGTTGCCAAAAACCTGTTGCAGTAAGGCTGTATGCGGATTTTTGAATTATTTCATGGAATCTGCTAGTGGACTATTTATAACTTCCTGAATCTCGGGTTTGTTTTGAGGAAATATATGAAAATATTCAATAAAATAAGTGTGCTGGTGATTTTGGCACTGATCCTTGTTGCCGGGTGCAACAAGGCTGAGACCGTTGAAGGCGTTGATACCATCAATGCTCAGGGGATTCAGGACATTATCACCAATAATAAAGGTAAAGTGGTACTGATTAATTTCTGGGCCACTTGGTGTCCTCCCTGCCGTGCGGAGATTCCGGAACTCATTGAACTGCGCAAGAAATTTTCTGACGACGAGCTGGTGATGATCAGTGTTTCAGTTGATGAAAGCAGCGATTTAGTTGATGAATTTATGCTCAAGGAAGGGGAGTTTAATTATCCGGTTTATTTTGCCGCAGAAGATGTGGGCGGTGCCTTCAGGATTCAATCCATTCCCAGAACCATGCTGTATGATCCTTCGGGGCAGCGGGTTTTCGATAAGGAAGGAAGCTATCCCGGAACCATGTTTGAAAGATATATCAATAAGATGTTAAAGGATCGGTAGACGCGGATGGCAAAGATAAGAAAAGCCTCAATGGAGGATGCCAAGCACATCCACTCAATAATTAAGGATCGGACAAGGGACGCAATGGTTCTGCCCCGGCCTTTGAACTCTATCTACGGACATCTGCGTGATTTTTTTGTTGCCGAGGCTGAAGACGGCAAAATTATCGGCTGTTGTGCACTTGCCATAAGCTGGGATTGTCTGGCAGAAGTGCGGTCTCTGGTTGTTGTGCCTGAAGCACAGGGGTCCAATCTGGGTGCACAGATGGTGGAAGCCTGTATTCAGGAAGCGCGTGAACTGGGTGTTTGCGACGTTTTTGTTTTGACCAATATTGAGAAATTTTTTGCAAAGCTGGGCTTTGTGGAGACAGATAAACATGTGCTGCCCCAGAAGATCTGGGCCGACTGCATTAACTGTCCCCAGTTCCCGGATTGCGATGAAATTCCAATGATTATGAAACTGAAATAAATAAGGAAAACTGTCATGGGCCATAGTCTCAAAGAAGTTTTTTCTAAAGAAATAATTGCTGAAAGAATTGAGAAACTCGGTAAGGATATTTCCGAAACCTACGGTCAGGAACCGTTGGTCTGCGTTTGCGTACTTAAGGGAGCTTATCTCTTTTTTGCTGACATTACCCGCGCCTTGAGCCTTGACCCTGAAATTGATTTCGTGCGTCTATCCAGCTACGGGGCCGGAACCAGCCGTACCGGAAACATGAATTTCTCCAAGGACCTTGAAGTTTCCATTGCCGATAAGCATGTGCTGATCATTGAAGACATTGTCGACACTGGGCATTCTGTTGAGTTTCTTAAGCATGTGTTTGAAAAACGTAACCCGCTGAGCGTGAAAACCTGCTCCCTGATTGATAAAAGAGAGCGTCGCGAAATCGATCTGGAAGTTGAATTTCCCGGTTTTATTCTCGATCACGGCTTTCTTGTGGGATACGGAATGGACTATGCTGAAAAATACAGGTATTTAAGTGCAGTGTATGAACTTGAGAATGCCTAGATTTTAGGGGTTCTGTTCTTAAAATTGTAATAAATACAAGTCGGTTAACCTATTCAATGGCAGGTATAGTGGTCCATGATTATTACGTGTTCAAATTGCGAGACCAAATTCAATTTACCGGAAAGTAAGATTCCGGCAGGCGGGGCTAAGGTCAAATGCTCCAAATGCGGAAATATTTTTAAGGTAACTCCTCCCGCTCCCGAGCCGGAGGATGAAGTTGAGTCCATGCTTGAAGAGGAGCAGCCTAAGCCTGCGCCGGAACCGAAGCCGGAACCCAAGCCTGAACCTAAGCCGAAGCCCGAGCCGAAGCCCGAGCCTGAACCCGAGCCAGAACCGGATTTTGACGATGACCTTTTTGATGAGGCCGCGGATGAATTGGGTGATGAGCTTGATGAGGACCCGTTCGGTGATCTTGGTGCTGATGAACCGGGTGAAGCTCCTGCGGCGGATGATTCAGATGACCTTGAAGATGATCTTTTCGGTTCTGACGATAATTCAGCTGATGCAGAACTCGGGGCCGACCTTTTTGACGACGATGATGATCCCCTTGCAGGGCCTGCCGCAGAGGAAGCTGCTGCACCCGAAGATGATTTTGATATAGATGATGAGCTTTTCGGCGGAGACGATGAAGCCGAAGAAGCCGCTGCGCCTGCCGCGCCTGCATCTGAAGCAGATGAAGGTGATGACCTCTTTGACGATGAGGATCTTTTCGCTGATGACGATGACGGTGCTGATCTTTCCGAAGATAATCTTTTCGATGATGACGAAGAGATAGAGGAAGATGACGGCGAGGTTGAAGAGGAAGATTTTGAGGAGAATGAGGACTTCGAAGAAGAGGATTTCGATGAAGACGGTCTCTCTCTTGATGATGGTGAAATAGCCGGATTCGACCTTGATGATGATCTCGACACTCCCCCGTCCAAGAAAAAGGGCAAGAAGAAAGGTAAAAAAGGGCTGATCATTACCCTCGTGCTTTTGCTTCTTTTCGGAGGTGGCGCCGGGGCCGCATGGTATTTCAAAGTATGGGAAAGTCTGCCTTTCAGTATCCCCTTCATCTCTTCCGATGATGCCGGGACTGCTGATTCCAATGAGCCGCCTTCCAAGCGGTTCAGTAAGTTCTCCTTCAAGGATTTGCGCCAGTTCTATGTCAATAATGACAAGGCCGGACAGCTGTTCATCATCGAAGGTAAAGTGGTCAATAATTTCAGTAAGCCCAAAGAGCTGATCGAAGTTGAAGCACAGCTTTTCGATGACAAGGGGCAGGTGCTCGATTCTAGACGGCTGCTTTGCGGAAATACCCTTTCCCTGTTTCAGCTGGAAGTGCAGTCCAAAGAAGAAATTGAGGCCGGACTTGGCTCCAAGGTCGGCATACTCTCCAACAACACGCTGCTCAAGCCGGGTATGGATACGCCGTTTATGGTCGTGTTTTTCAAGCCCTCGCCCGCAGTTAAGGAGTATGTCATCAACGTAGTAGACGCCAAGAATCCGCCTAAGAAATAAGATGCCTTCGGCGACTCTCCGAGGGCCAAAGAAACTTTTTGGAAAAAGTTTCTCTGGACTCTTCAAAAACTTTTAATAGTTTTTATTGGGGCATAGCTTGGATGGATTGTGCTGATTAGAAGTTAATAATGGCGGGAGATATGGCTTTTAGCTGAATCTCCCGCCTTTTTTTGTACGAATTTAATTTAGGGCACTTTGTCGGAAGAGTACTCTGTTTAGCGACAGATATTTCTACCGGAAAACAGAGCGAAGCCCGATAAAAAGTTTGGAAGGGGGAGTCCAGAGGGGGAAACTTTTCCCAAAAGTTTCCCCCTCTGGACTCCGGAGGCCCACCCATGAAAACTAAAGACGTTTTTGTTTGTACTAATTGCGGTGCTCAGGCCTTGAAATGGCAGGGCCAGTGCCCTCGCTGCGGCGAGTGGAATACTTTGCAGGAAAAGGTTGTGGTCCGTCGAAAAGGCGGGGTGAGCCATGCTCCTGCCAATGCGTTGGCTGTACCGCTGGCGGATATTCCTATTGAGCATACTGAGGCCCGTTCAACCGGTTTTAAGCCCCTTGATACCGTGCTGGGTAAAGGCTTTGTGCCGGGCGGAGCCGTGCTTGTGGGCGGAGAACCGGGCATTGGTAAGTCTACTTTGCTGCTGCAATTGGCGGCCGAACAATGCCGTATGGGCAACAATGCTGTTTACTTTTCAGGCGAGGAATCATTGGCCCAGATTCGGGGCCGGGCGGATCGTCTGGGCGTGTTGCAATCTGGGTTGCTGGCGGTGGCCGCTACAAATGCAGAAGAAGCTCTGTCCATTCTGGAAGCCCCGGAAAAGCCGGATTTGATGATTGTCGACTCGGTGCAGACTCTTACTTCACCTCGCGCGGATGGTATTCCGGGCAGCGTCAGTCAGGTGCGGGCGGTTTCGTCTGAGCTGGTGGAAGCGGCTAAGAAGACTAGCACCACGCTGGTTATCGTAGGGCACGTGACCAAGGACGGGCAGATTGCCGGACCTAAATTACTGGAACACATGGTGGATACGGTTTTGTATCTCGAGGGTGACCGCAAGCACATGATGCGTATTATGCGGGTGCTCAAAAACAGGTTCGGTCCCAGTGATGAACTTGTGGTTTTTTCCATGCGTGAAGCAGGCATGGAGATTGTGGAAGACCCTTCAACTCTTTTTCTTGGTGACCGGGACGATTCCTGTTCTGGGGCCGCAGTGGTCATGGCCATGGACGGGCATAAGCCTTTTGCCGTGGAGGTGCAGGCCCTTGCCAGCCGCACGGTCTTGTCCATTCCACGCCGTACTGCTTTGGGGTTTGATACCAACAGACTGAACCTGATTTTGGCCGTGCTGGAAAAACGACTCAATTTGAACTTGGGTCAGCTCGATATTTATGCCAAGATCGGCGGCGGCTTGGCCATGCGTGATCCCGGACTTGATCTGGGCGTAGTTGCCGCAGTGCTGTCATCGTTCTATGATCGTCCTTTGCTGCCCGGAGCAGTTTTCTGGGGCGAAGTGGACCTGAATGGACGCATCAGGCCCGCATCAGGCGGGGAAACAAGGCTCAAGCAGGCTCAGCGGCTTGGTTATGGGCCAATTTTCCAGTCCGAGACTTGCCGCACGCTGGATGAATTACAGGCAAAGTTATTTGGGCCTGAGTAATTTGGATTCGCTGTTAAGAATGAATTGATTTTGCCTCCGGCGGCTTAAACCCTTTTTGAAAAAAGGGTTTAAGAATCCCAAAAACTTTTAATAGTTTTTATTTGGGGTAGTTTGGAGGATTGTTGATGATTTAATTATATGACGCTCTTCGTTTTAAAAGAGCGAAGCTTATTAAAAGTTTTAGGAGAGTCTAGAGAACCCTTTTCCAAAAGGGTTCTTTGGCCCTCGGAGAGCCGCCGGAGGCATCTTCCATGAAAAAAGTATTTCTTGTTGCTGGGGCACGTCCCAATCTTATGAAAGTGGCACCTATTTTTCGGGCAGCCCGTGAGCTTGAGGGCGTTGAATGCCAAATGGTCTATACCGGACAACATTACGACCGTCAGATGTCACAGGTCTTTTTTGAAGATTTGGACATTCCCAAGCCCAAGTTTAATATGGGTAAATCCACTGGCACCCATGCTGAGCAGACCGGAGCGATTATGATCGCTTTTGAAAAGATGTGCATGGAAGAAAAGCCTGACCTTGTTGTGGTCGTGGGTGATGTAAATTCCACGCTGGCTTGCTCTGTTACTGCAAGGAAACTGCACATCCCGGTAGCCCATGTTGAGGCCGGATTGCGTAGTGGTGATATGGACATGCCCGAAGAAATCAACCGTATGGTCACCGATTCCATCAGCAATCTGTTCTTTACTACCGAGGACCATGGCCGCGAAAACCTGCTTCGTGAAGGCAAGAGTGCGGATGATGTTTTTCATGTAGGCAATGTGATGATTGACAACCTTTTTCACAATGTCGGTCGTTTGGGGCCGGAGGTTGTAGCTGATTACCAGAGCCGTGAACTGAAGGAAAAGTTCGGGCGTTACGGATTTATGACTATGCACCGTCCTTCCAATGTGGATAAGCGCGAGGTTTTGGAAGAGATTGTTGAGGCTTTGAACAAAATTGCAGAAGAACTGCCCTTGCTTTTCCCTATCCATCCGCGCACCGAGAAGATGATGGCTCAGTTCGGGATTTCATTTTCTGAAAACGTGCATACCATCCCGCCCCTTTCTTTCAGGGAATCTCTGTATCTATGGAAAGACGCTCAGGTGGTAATTACCGACAGCGGCGGATTGCAGGAAGAGACTACCGCGCTGGGTGTTCCTTGCGTGACTGTGCGTAAAAATACCGAACGTCCGGTGACTATTGAGCAGGGTACCAATGTGTTGGCCGGAATTTCCGGGGAAAATATTTTGCGTGAAACTGAGGCTGCCCTTAAAAAGACCGGCAATCCGGCTCCGAAAATAGACGGTTGGGATGGTCATGCCTCAGAGCGTATCTGGAAAATTCTGGTGGATTTTCTGGGTTGATCGAATTGATTATAATTTAGTGCAGATAACCCGTTCCTGAAAATCAGGAGCGGGTTTTTTCGTTATTTAAACAATGGAAAGATCAGCTCAGATCGTGTTAAGGTGCGGCAGAAATTGAAAAAGGGGACTTTTATGAAATCCTGCCTGCGTAGATTTTTGTTCACGTTGACAATTATAATGCTGCTGGCCCAGCAGGGGCTGGCTTCCAATATTTTTCCGTTGGAACCGCCGGACACATCCAGTCCTAGAGCAACTCTTTCCAGTTTTATCCATTATACAGATAAGCTTTATGAAGCAGCTACTGCCGCTGAAGAAGATGTTTTTCTGGAAAGGGAATTTTTGCAGCGTGCTGAAAGATGTTTTGATTTCAGCAAGGTTCCCCCTACGTTGGTTGCAGATGTAAGTATTGAATCAGTACTGCTGCTCCGGGACATACTGGACCGTATTGAATTGCCGGACATACTGGATATTCCGGACAAATATGAGGTCAAGGATCATAAAATTAAGCTTTGGCGTATCCCGCATACAGAGATTACTATTGGGCGTTGTCCTGACGGGCCTCGTATGGGCTCGTTTTTGATAACACCTGAGACTGTGAGAAGACTGGAAGAGTTTTACAGAGAGGTAGACCACCTTCCCTATATTAATAGTAAAGGGGATGACTATAACGGATTTTATAAACAGTATATTTATTCTTCAGGATGGATGATCCCGGATGGATTATTAAATAACCTGCCTGAATGGATGAAGAAAGGATATTTGGGACAGGCTGTTTGGCAATGGGTATTACTTGTTCTGATTATTGCTTTGGGCGGATTTAGCATGTGGATTTTTTGGCTCTGGCATCGAACCCTGAAATACAGGGCTCATAATTGGAGCTGGCGAATGGAGAGATTGCTTTTTCCTGTCTATGCCATGTTTGTCTGTTCTTTTTTGAGCTATTTTGTAGCTGAGCAGATAAATATTACCGGAGACGTGCTTTCCTTTGTGACCATGATGATGGAATTAGTTTTTGCCATTTATGCAGGTTTTGCCATTCTTATTGCTGGTGACATTATCATGCGCGGGATAATTGCTACTTCCAAAATCAAAGAAGAGGCACTTGATGCCGATGTAATAAAATTGATTTCACGTTTGGTTTCATTTGGTTTAATTTTTATTCTTTTTTACAATGTTGGTGGTTCCTTCGGTATTCCGGTGACAGCTATTTTTGCCTCGGCTGGTATTGCCGGTGTGGCTGTGGCTCTCGCTGCCCGGGAAACGCTGGCTAATTTTTTCGGTGGTGTTTCCATTTTTATGGACCGTCCGTTCAGGGCCGGTGATTACATTGTCCTTGATGGCGGAGATCGTGGTGAAGTCAAGGCGGTAGGTATGCGTAGTACTAAAATTCAGACCCGTGATGATATCATGATTACCATCCCCAACTCGGTGATCACCAACGGTAAGGTCGTTAATCAAAGTCGTCCCCATCCCCATTTCAGAGTGCGTATCAAGCTCGGCGTAGCCTATGGTTCGGATGTGGATCAGGTGGAAGCAATTCTTATGGAGTTGGCAGAGGACAACGAACTTGCCATTTCCGAGCCTGAGCCACGGGTTAGGTTCCGCAGGTTTGGGGATTCCGCACTTGAGTTTGAGTTGCTCTGCTGGGCGGCCCGCCCTCACGACCGGGGCAGACTGGTCCATACTCTCAGCCGGGATATCTATAAGCGATTTAAAGATGAGGGTATAGTTATCCCCTTCCCGCAGCGGAATGTGTACTTGCATAAGGCGGAGGATTGAGAATCATGAGCAGTGAAAAGAATATTCAGATGTTTCGGGGAGAGGTTTGCCGGGAGGACAGGGAGAAGCTCAACAGGCACAGATCCGCAGTTTTCTGGTTCACCGGACTTTCAGGGTCCGGCAAGTCGACCATTGCCCATGGAGTTGAGAAAAAGCTTTTTGATGAAGGTATGAGAGGTTACGTTTTTGATGGAGATAATGTGCGCCATGGGCTGTGTGGTGATTTAAGTTTTTCTCCGGCTGCCAGAACGGAAAACATCAGGCGTATTGCTGAAGTAGCAAAATTGTTTATCGAGAACGGTACCGTATGTATGTGCGCTTTCATTTCTCCCTTAAAAATATATAGGGAGATGGCTCGTGAAATAATCGGTGACGCTGATTTTTATGAGATATTTATCACCTGTCCGCTTGAGCTCTGCGAACAGCGGGACGTGAAAGGCTTCTACAAGCTTGCCCGGGAAGGTAAAATTAAGAATTACACAGGTATTTCTGCCCCCTATGAACTCCCTGAAAATCCGGATCTGATTGTGGAAACAGATAAGGAAAGTCTTGAAGAGTCTGTAGCAAGGGTGAAAGAATTTATTCTGGGAAAAGTGAAGCTTTAATTAGCTCTGCGGAGACATGAAGTGGAAAGCTCCCCGGATCATTGATTCGGGGAGCTTTTTTAGTATGTTATAACAGTTCCTGACCAACTCAGGCCGATTCCGAAGCCGAAGAGCATGACTGTGTCTCCCCGGCGGAGCTTGCCGTTCTCTTCTGCCCGTTTAAGGGCGATGGGGATGGTGGAGGAAGTGGTGTTCCCTACCTCGTACAGATCTATGATCATCTTCTCTTCCGGGATGTCTAGCTTGTCGGCGAGTGATTCAAGGACTTTATTGCTGGCTTGATGGAAAAAGAAGAGGTCGATTCCTTCCATACCGGTTCCGGCTTGATCTGCAAGTTTTTTGATTTCAGCGGGGATAGTTTTTACTGTGAACTGGAAGACTTTGAATCCATCCATCTGCATGTCCGGTCTTGCGATGGGAGCGTCGGCTTCTTTTCCGGTGACAACGCTGATTCCGGAATTGAGGCAGCGTATCGATTCACTGCGGCTACCGTCAGTTCCGAAAAGGAATGTAGGTGCTGCGGCGGGCTTATCGATAATTGTCGCTGCTGCTCCGTCAGAAAAAATAAGGAATGATGTCTTATTCTCCGGGTTAATGGCTTTGGAGTAATTATCTACGGTGACGAAAAGTACCCGCTCAGAAATTCCTGCTGCCATATAGCCGTAAGCAATGGAGAGACCGTAGCAGTATCCGCTGCAACCGAGACTTACATCAAAACATTTGGTTGATGACGGAAGTCCGAGCTCATGCTGCAAGCAGGCGGAGACATGAGGTAGCAGTTGGTCAGGGGTCTGAGTACAGACGATCAAGGTGTCTGGCAGTTCATCTTCGGGAAGACCTTTCAGAACTTTTGATGCGGCTTTATGGGCCATCTGCAAAGTTGTTTCGTCTTTTTCAGAATGGTGAAGGTAGCGCACTCCTGTTTTGGGAAGTGAGTTGCGCACATGCCAGTGTGGTTTAATTCTATCCAGCTCATGGCAGTCAATTGTATGTTCTGGAAGATAGTATTCTATATTATTGATAAAGCTGTTCATTGCTCTTGTTACTGTATTACGCTCGGCGCCTTCAAAAGAAGATTGTTAAGGATAAAGTAGTGTCAGATAAGATGCAGGTCGGGGATGGTTCTAATAGCGGTAATTTATGTTCTAAGCAAGCTTACTTGGCAAAATAATATACCTTCTTCAGTGTATATAAAATGTCCGGTACATCAAAGATGCACCGGACATTTTGTTGTGATGTTAATTGTGTAAATAATTATCGGTTTTCGTTGATCGTTTTTATTGCTTGCGGGAGAAAGAGGGTAAAAATGTCGTGCAGTCCGGCCATGAGTTTACCAGCGTTGTCTCCAGTGTTGGACATATCCTTTTTTTGTTTGGAGGTATAATTCTGGGCGAAAAGCAGTTTGTTGTTTTCGGTGACCATGCCGTCAAGCCGAACCTTGTAATCCATCTCAAACTGGCCGGGGCGATTAATGTATACCTTGTTAGCTATGCCGGTGATGATAAAACGATCACCTGCTTCGTCCATAGTTTCAAAGTACTCAACATTTAAGCCTTCGGCTTTGAGCTGTTTGAATACTGCTTGTCCCATCCATGTGCCGATGTCTACGGAGGGGTAGTAATTGAAAAGCTTGCTCTGCCCGATTTTTTTAATTGGTTTGCTTTCCGTGAATTTAACTACCGCGATTTTCACCGGGCACGGAGGCAGTTCAATATCAATGGGAGAATATTTTAACTGTAGGGTTGTGTCTTTCATTTTTGTCTCTGCTGAAAATCCGTTACAGGGCAAAGCCAAGGTCGTGATGAGTAAAACAATGAAGCACAAAGTTAGTCTTTTCATGATTTCTCCCGTTTCTTTGGTGTTGTGGATAAGGGAATGTACTTAGTTTTAATTTAATTGAACTGCGCTGTTTTTGTCAAAGTTGTTTTTATTAATGAGCTAGCTCCTTGGAGTCGTGAACTTGACCGGGGCCACGGGCTGGTTTACTTGCAGGCTGGCCGTGATTATTTTGCGGTAGTTATTTTGGGTTTACTAAGTCTGGACTTTGCTGGTCGGGTATGCTCTATTCTCCTGCCTTTCGACTGTCATGATTGTTTGAAACAAGATTTGTGAGCTTTATAAAGTGAAAGATATATCATCAATTAATCCAAAGAAGATACTTGTCTGTCAGTTGCGTCAGATAGGCGACGTTGTTTTGGCAACTCCTTCTGTTTCCCTGCTCCATAAAAAATATCCCCATGCTGAAATTCATGTTCTGACTGAGGATAAGTGCACACAGGTATTTGATAACAATCCGGCTGTCAGCCATATTTGGGCCATTAATAAAAAGGAATTAAGTAATCCGATTAAGGCCTTATCTTTTTATTGGAAAGTAGGCCGGTCTGGATATGATTTGATTGTCGATTTTCAGCAGCTTCCCCGTTGCCGCTGGGTGGTGCTTTTCAGTGATGCTCCGGTCAAGCTTGCCGAGATGCCTCCGTGGTATAACCGCTGGCTATATACCAATTGGCCGGAATCTATCCCGGACGGTTATGCGGCAATGTATAAAGCCGGAGTGCTGAAGCCTCTGGGTATTGATTGGAATTCTGAGCGGCCGAAAATTTTTGTTTCAGATGAAGAACGGGCTGAAGCTAAATCTTGTCTGGAATCACTGGGGGTCGGTGATGACGAGCAGTTAATCACCATTGACGCTTCTCACAGAAGGCATACCCGTAAGTGGCCTGAAGAATATTATGGGAAGTTGATCCGTTTGATTTCTGAAAAGCGACCGCAATTTAAATTCTTTCTTCTTTATGGTCCCGGAGAAAAAGATGTTGCCCTCAAGGTAAGGGAAGAATCTGGAGTGGCTGATAAGTGTGTCATGCTTGAGAAGCCCGGCTCTTTGAGGTTGATGGCGGCTTTAATTGAACGGGCAGTGCTGCATATCGGGAATTGTTCCGCTCCGCGGCATTTTGCCGTGGCTGTTGGAACTCAGAGCATTGTCATGCCCGGTTCATCCGGAAGCTGGGTTTTTCCTTCTCCTGATCACGAGGAAGTTGTGGCCGGGCTCGACTGTGAGCCCTGCGGTCGGGAAAGTTGTGATCGCGGCGACCTGGGCTGCCTGACTAAGGTTACGCCTGAAGATGTGCTTTTAAGGGTTTTAGAGAGGGTGTAAACCTGCTACAAGGTGTAATTCCTTGAGTGAGTCAGTTGTGTTGTCTTTTTCAAGTCTCCGTATTAATTAATTATTGAGTAGATAGCGAAACATATGGTTTATGATTTTTTCGTAAATCGAATCTTGAAAGGGATTTGGTATCAGTTCAAATTGGGAGCAGTAAGTCTCACCGATCCTATTTTCTATTTATTCTTTTCTTTAGGATTTGTAGGGCTCTATGTTCCGGAACCAGATCTTCAACTTCCTTTGAAGCTATTATTTTTCAAGGCCTTATTTGAGGAGTTCTTTTTCAGGTTTCTGTTGCAGGAAGGGGTTGATCGTCTATTGAAGTATCAATGGCGGTTAGGCCCGCTTAGTCTGGCTAACTTTTTGGCTTCTTTTACTTTTGCTTGTATGCATTTGATTCATCAGCCCCCGCATTGGGCTTTACTTACTTTTTTTCCGTCGCTTGCTTTTGGGTATATCTGGCAAAGATACCGTAGCTTGGTTTCGGCAACCCTTATCCACTTTGCCTACAATGCGTTTTTGTTTTATCAGTTTATGTGATTTCTCTCGATTGGGAAAGCTTGACGGGTCTTTGCAAGTATAGGATGTTTGCAGGGATGCGATTTTTTAATTGTTGGAACGTAAGAATTGTCGTCCGGGTTGCTGGGGATAATTTTATACAGATAAAAAATGATTCTGGCCGGGAATTCCGGTGGAGCTTATGGCGCTGAATATGCTGAAAATTTTTTATAGATTTGTTGTGGCTCTGTTTTTGTCCATGATTTTCATGGTCTCTGTTGTTGTGGCTCAGCCTGAAGGTGGTGATGGTGTTCATGCCAATCTTGAGAGTATTTCCCTTGCCGAGTTTGTTAAGTTTGTCGGGCGCTACACCGGGCGTAATCTTGTTTTTAACAAAGAATCCCTTCCCGGAACATATGTAAGTATCTATGCGGGACAATCCCTTACCGAGCCGGAACTTATGGCTGTGTTTCAGCAGGTCTTGAGTGGGGCAGGCTTCCACGCCGTTACTAGAGATAATGTTACTTATGTTTTACCTCTTAGGGATGCTAAGACTCTTACTCCAGATATTAAAGCCTCTCCATCCCCAGGCAATGGCGAAGAGATTATTACTTCAATATTTCAGCTTGAGGGCAAGATGGATCCGGCTAAGGTTCAAGGAGTTTTGATGCAGGTGAAGTCTCGTATAGGGAAGGTTACTCCTGTTCCCATGGCCGATGCGGTAATGGTTATGGATTTGCAGGATAACGTTAATAAAATGAAGAAGCTGTTGGGGATTTTGAAAAGAGCAGGTTCTCAGCAGGAGACAGCATTTATTGAGTTGGAAAAGACCAGTGCCAAAACTGTGGCAACCAAGCTGACATCATTCTATAAGAAACTTTCTACCTCTGGAAAGAGCGGAACGCCTCCTGTGGTCGAGTCTCTAGACTGGGCGAATAGTCTGCTTGTGTCTGGGAGCGGTGACCAGATTGATACAATAAAAAGGCTTATCGCTAAACTTGATCGGTCCAGCGATTCTTACTCTAAAATGAAGATTTACAGGCTGCATAATATCGAAGCGGTTGTTGCCGGTGAAGTATTGAAAAGCCTTATCTCCGGTGGAGGGATTCCCTCGGAGGGAAGTTCTAAGGGGGCAGGCTCTGCAGCATCCTCCTCAAAAGGTTCTTCTGGGGGGGCTGCAAACTCTGCTTCTTCCGGAGATTCCGGGGAGGTGCAGGTCTCTGCAGATGAAGCTACAAACACCCTTATTGTCATGGCTCCGGCTGATCAAATTTCCCAGATTGATACGTTTGTGGACCAACTGGACCAGGCTCAGGATCAGGTTTACATTGAAGCCCTCGTGCTTGAAACTACTTTGGATCATGCCAAGGAGTTTGGTGTTGAATGGCAGGGTGGAATTGACTTGGGCGGGAGTGTCGCTACTTTAGGGTATACCAAAACGTCAAAAAGTAAGTTGCCTGCTTACGCATCTAATCCTTCGAATGTCCCTGGTGGTTATTCCATGGGTGTTTTGGGTGATACCATTTCTTATGCGGGTAAGAGTTTTCCCACTATTGGTGCCTTAGTCAATTTTACCAAGTCTGCCACTGATTTTAATCTCATATCTGCTCCCCAGATTATGACGTTGGATAATGCCGAAGCTGAGATTTTTGTCGGTCAAAATAGACCATACAAAACCGGGCAAAGTACTACAAGTGGTGATGCGGTTGTTTCAACTTACGAATATAAAGATGTAGGTATTAAACTTAAGATTACTCCGAGAATCAACCGTGAAGATGGCTTGATCAAGCTTAAGGTATACCAGACTTATAATACTGTCTCTGAGGCCAGCACTAATGAGCTGCCCATTACCAATGACCGTAAGACCGATACCACTGTTCTTTTGGCTGATGGTTCGACTATGGTTATCGGTGGATTGATCAGGGCTGAGCATACCCGCACTGAGGCTGGAGTACCTTATCTTTCTGATCTGCCCCTGCTGGGCTGGCTTTTCAAGACAACCAGCAATAGCGGGAATAAGAATACGCTGATGGTTTTCCTTTCGGCGCGTATTATCCAGACTACTGAAGGTCTTGAAGCTTTGAGTAAAGCCAAGATGGACAAGTACAGAAAGCAGCGCAAGCGTATTACCAATTTTATTGATGAAGAGTTTAACATCATAGGCAGCGGGTCTAAAGAGAACGGTGTTAAAACTCCTTCCATTTCTGATGGTTTATAGGGCGTTCCATTGAGTAATATATACGATCTCAATTTAGTTCCACGAGAGGTGGTAGACCTTTTTTTGACCTTTCCACAGCGGAATGAATTTATTCCAGTTGAAGTGCAGGATAAGCAAATTAAGGTACTTCTCCAGAACGAATCATCTTTGCCTATGGCCGATTTTTTGGCATGGAGGCTGGGGAAAAATGTTGTTTCTGAAATTGTATCCGAGGAAGAGTTCTTTCCGCTGCTTGAACAGGCACTGACTGTCTGGGAAGAGGAAAGCGCTATTGAGTCCGATTCTGATGATGCCGAAGGTGAGGACGGGCAGGATCTGTTAGGCTGGTCTCATGATGATGCTCCGATTGTCAGACTGGTCAACAAAACCCTGCATCAGGCTATTTCCACCGGGGCCAGTGATATCCATTTTGAAGGACAGGGTAACGGCTTCGTTGTCCGCTATCGTCAGGATGGCGTGCTGAAAGCGGTCAAGCGACTTGATAAAGGTTTGCACCCCACGGTCATCGCCCGTATCAAGGTTATGGGTGAGATGGATGTGGCTGAAAGCCGCAAGCCGCAGGATGGACGTATTTTTCTTAAGCTCGGACAGAAAGAAGTCGATGTCCGTGTTTCAACTATTCCTACCATGAGTGGAGAAAAGGCTGTTTTGCGTGTTCTGGACCGTTCCAAGAATATTCTCAACCTTGAAGATCTTGGTCTTAAAGGCCCCGATCTTGAACTTTTCAGGAAGGTTCTTGCTCAGCCCCATGGCATTGTACTTGTTACCGGGCCCACCGGTTCCGGTAAAACCACTAGTCTTTATGCTGGATTAAGCGAGCTCCCTCGTGATGACAAGAATATAGTCACTGTTGAAGATCCGGTGGAATATCAGCTTTCCGGAATCAATCAGGTGCAGGTCAATAAGGCTGCGGGCATGACTTTTGCCACCACCATTCGTTCATTTCTTAGACAGGATCCTGATATTATTCTTGTGGGTGAGATTCGAGACCAAGAAACCGCCAGCACAGCTGTTCAGGCATCACTCACCGGTCACCTTGTGCTTTCCACCTTGCATACCAACGATGCTGCTACCGCAGTGACCAGAATGCTTGATATGGGCATTGAACCGTTCTTGCTGGCCTCGTCCCTTTCTCTTGTTCTTGGGCAGCGTCTGGTTCGTGTGAATTGCACGCATTGCTCCCAGACCGTGGAAGTTTCAGAAAATACCTATAAGCTTTTTGAAGAAGTAGAAGGTCTGCCTTCAACTCAGACAGCCGGGGCCGGTTGTGAGCACTGCAATTTCACCGGATTCAGCGGACGTCGCGGTGTTTACGAGCTGATCCCGGTTACAGAAGATATGCGCGGCCTGATCATGGAAGTTGCTTCTTCAGACCAGATTAAAGCCTACGCCAAAGAAATGGGCCGTGAAACTATGGTTGATCACGGTATTCGTCTGGTTAAAGAGGGGGTTACCACCCTTGAAGAAGTGGTCAGGGTTACCAAGCTTTAATTTACATAATTTTCCGTCAAATACTCATAGGTGTATTAGTGATGAATACTCACGATGAATCCTCTAGGCTAGAATGGTTTTCCGACTGGAAGATTTATATTTTATTTGCATTGATGTCCTTTGTTTTTGCTTTTGGGCTGAGATGTATTGACTTGCCTAAATGGGATAATCCCGCATTTATGATTGATGGCGAATACATTTTGGGAACTCATGATGCATATGCATGGCTGGCTGGTGCCAAGGGAGTCGGCAGAGCGGTAAACAATCCAATGGCATGGCTTGTTAAAACAATAGGTGAGGTTACTGGAGCGCAGTATGGAAATATCGCTTTCTGGCTTCCTGCTGTGTTTGCCGGATTTACAGCAATCGCTGCTTTTTCTTGGGGGCTGCTTGTTGCCGGGCCGTGGATAGGACTGTGTGCCGGTGTATTTTCCACTTCTATTCCTCTGTTTTATTTCAGAACAAGGTTGAGCTATTACGACACGGATTTGGTAACTCTTTTATTTCCGTTGTTGATCTCTGTTTTGTTGGCTTACTGGGTCAGTAGAGGGATTAGAAATAGCTGGCTCCCCGGTGTTGGCAAAAAAGATTCGTTCCAACCTTCTATACCGGATTATTTTATCCCTGTTGTTGCAGGAGGCTGTGTCAGCTACGGACGACTGTGGCATGGGGATGTATTCTTGTTTGGACTCTTCGTCCTTTTTGCTTCAATTTTTCTCGTTCTTTTTTGTGGGGATAAAGAGAGCAGACCTGTTTTGTTGAAGGGCTTAACAGCTTTTTGTTTGGCAGCAATGTTAGGGTGGGTTGGATTACTTCTGTCAGCTGTTTTAATCATTATATCTGAGAAAAAAGAGATTAAAAGCCAAAGCTTCCTAGGGAGTATCTACCTTTACCTCTTAGTCATCTTGCTGGTGCTGATTTTTAGTGATGCAGGGGTTAAGATAGGGTATTTGTTAAGTAAAATTCAATCATATCTCAAGCCTGTTTCGGACGTAGTAGAAAAGAGTACGGCGCAAATCTATTATCCGAGTATTGGGCAGAGTGTTATTGAGGTCCAGAATGTCAAGCTGGTAGCCTTGCTAAGCGATTTGACCGGCAACATGTATTTGTCGTGCTTCGCCCTGCTGGGTTTTTTATTTCTATTGGCTAAGCGGCCCTATGTTCTGTTATTATTGCCTTTTGCCTTCATGACCGCAGCTGCGGTTAAGTTGGGTGGTCGGTTCGCCATGTTTGGTGGGGTTGTACTTGGGCTTGGCGGGAGTTACTTTTTATATTGGCTCATGGTTAGATTTTTAACGTTAGGCAAGAAGAAGAGGGCTTGTGCAGCCATAGCGCCAATTTTTTTAATAGTCTTGTTAATGCTTAACGTTTTTCCTCAGTATAAAAGGGCCATGCCTACACCGATTATTTATCAGGAGCATGCACAGGCATTGAAAGCGATGTCCACAATTTCTCCTGCGGATAGCACTTTCTGGACCTGGTGGGACTGGGGATATGCAACTATGTATTTTACCGGTAAAAAATCTTTTGCCGATGGTAGTAATCATGGCGGTTCAACGCTTTTTCCTCTGGCTTTTGCTTACACGACTCCTTCATTTCAGCAAGCTAATCAGTTTATTAAATTTTCCGCATCACAAAATGGTGTTCCCGCTACAGCTTGGAATGAAATGAATGTCGAAGATGTTGTGAGCCTTGTACGGAGTTTTGGATTTAAAAATTATGGATTTAAGAATACACCCAAACAATATATAGTGACCAGTTGGGCGGATGTAAGACTGGCATATTGGATCTTATACTATGGATCATGCAATTTATTGAACGGACAGGGCGTTCATCCTAATATTTCTTCGGTTAGGTCTGCATTTAATCTGGATAAAGAGTCTGGGAGCGTCACTTTTGATGATGGTAATGTTCTCCCTCTTTCCGGATATGCCATTGCTTCTCCGGGTATAGGGGAAAGTAAGGTTTATCCCCAGTCGGCAGGTCCTTTTCTCGTATATAATAGTTATCTTAATTATGGCTATCTTGTAGACGATCTGGCCAAAAACAGTCTTTTATTTCGGTTACTACTAATGGATCCAGCTGCTCCTGAAATTAAGAGCAGGTTTAAGTTGGTCTATGAAGGATTCCCGATGGTCAGAATATATGAAGTCCTTTGATAGACATTTAGGGTTGTTTTTCTTAGTGATTTCTTGTAATGCTTTTTTATAAAGATGCGCTGCATGCCGTAAACATAGTGTTTACGGGTGTTCGCAAATAAAAATGGAGAGTTTTTCATTATGAAAAAACTTATCGGTATTTTTACAGTACTGCTCGTACTCAGTGCTTCCAGTGCATTCGCGCTGACCGCTGAATTCCCTGCGTACTACAACGGTACCATTGCTGGCTACGCTGCTGGCACTGATACAGCTAACTCTACTCAGCTGTTCATTACAGGTTTCGGTGTTAATGCTTCTGGACTTCGTGATTCTGCTACAGTTAAATCTTATGGCAGAATGAACATGTTCAGGTCTGAAATTCAGACTGCAGCAGCTAAAAGTGACCTCCTGCTGGTTAACGGTACTCGCGCTAGCTATAATGGTGGTAACTTGAACGGTACCATCGTTTACACTAACGGTACAGGTGCTGCTGAAACCATGCTCAGCTCTTTTTCTACTGCTCTTCGTTCCGCAGCAGCAGGTGCATCTTACTTCACCTATGATGTAACTGCTGGTTCCACTGCTGGTAGTCAGATCGGTGGTCTTGTCTCCATGGGCGCAGGTAACTCTACCTTGAACGCAACTACTTACTTTGTTCCTGCTTCTGGTTACCAGCTGATGGTTGGTATTACCAACGCGTCTTCCAACATGACTGACGCTGTTGCTGGTGGATCTAACGTTGATTCTTCTGCAGCAGGTTCCGGTATTTCCATGAGCATGCTTTACCAGAACGGTACCGTTAAAGATATCGCAGACGGTGCTACTTGGGATTACTACGCATATGGTACTACTAAGAACGACCCGGTTGTTGTTTTCGGTCAGGTTCAGATCAACTCCGCTTACGATTCCGCATCCACTACCGGTAACGCTCAGGCTAGATACTTCCTCGTTAACGGAACTGACACTGTAGATCAGTCTGACTGGGCTTACTACAACGCAACAACCTACAAGGCTGCTGCTGGTGGTAACATTAAGCTTGAAAGAGATGATACCGATTACATCACTCTTTTTGATAACTCCACTATCAATGTAGATAAAAACATGGTTACCGGTTTCGTAAATGCAGCTGGTAAAAAGCTTTTTGCTGTAATGGTTAAGAGTGGTTCCGACCTCTCTAACTCTTACCTTATGAACAAAGGTTATTCCGCTGTTTACACTGGTTCCGGTAGAGCTGGCCATGAAAAAGGTAACGCAACTGCTGGTCTCATGCAGTTCCGTGTTGATGGTAACATGGAGCTGACAGGTGCTGCTCATAACTGGTATGTTGATGACTCTGCTGGTCGTGTTCTGGTTAACATCGACAGAGATGAAACTGACCTTGATCAGTACTCCGTTGATGTAACTTCTACTTCTCAGTTTAAAATTGCCCAGACCAACGCTACCTTTAAAGATGTTAACGGTAATGTTATCGGTCACTTCTACGGTAAAAGATCTTCTGATGATACCTTCGCAGTTGGTATCTACGAAAGTTATGTAAACAAAGACTTCCGTGACACAAGCATCGCATACCGTTCTCTCGCGTTCCTGATCCCTACTGCTGCTACCACTTCTGTTGTTAGCGGTGCTGCTGCGAACTATCAGACCAACGCGTCCATGACCACTACTTCCGGTACTAACTACACCAGAAACAGCACTGGTTACACCAAGACTCAGCTTCTTGCTAACTGGACCGGTATTGCTTCTGACTTCGTACCTTTGACCGACGTTAAAGGTTACACCCTGACTAGCTCCGGTAAAATGGGCCCCGGTAAAGACTTCTACTACACCGCTAAGTTCGATATGACTGGTGTTGCTGGTAAAGTTTCCGATCTCGCTCTCTACAAGGTAATGATTGATGGCTCT
Source organism: Marinifilum sp. JC120 (assembly GCA_004923195.1). NCBI lineage: Bacteria > Pseudomonadati > Bacteroidota > Bacteroidia > Marinilabiliales > Marinifilaceae > Marinifilum > Marinifilum sp. JC120. The sequence goes on from RDSB01000004.1 coordinate 57,860, forward strand.
TCTGCTCATCTTCTCACCTACGCAGACAATGAAGCTACCACCACCGATGGTGCTTGGTGGATTTCCAGAGCTGACGGTAGCGGTTTCCTCGGATCTAACTCTGTTATTGAAGCAACTGACGAAGTTGTCGTAAACTGGGTCGTTAAAGATAACGGTTCCTACGACACCAACAACACCATCGATGGTGGCATTGTTGACCCGGTTGTTCTCGGTTTAGCAGGTTCCTCTTCCTCCAGCTCCGGTTGTGTATTCAACCCCGCAGCTGGCTTCGGTCTGGAATGGCTGCTCCTGATGCTTGCTCCCATGGTTGCTATCGTACGTAGCCGCTTCAAGTAAGCACCAGACTACTGGATTAAATCCACGTAGATAAATATAGAGGGCCGGCCTTTGGGTCGGCTCTCTTTTTTATAGTTAGTAATAGATGTTTAGATAATTAAGTAAGCTTAATATGAGTGTTATTCCCTATAGAAAAGAAATAGATGGGCTGCGGGCTGTTGCTGTTTTGCTGGTTGTTTTTTCGCATGCGCAGTTTAGTTTTTTTGAAGGAGGATTTGTCGGGGTAGATGTTTTTTTCGTTATTTCGGGCTACTTGATTACGTCAATAATAGTCAATGAGATTGATCGCGGAACTTTCAGCTTTAAGACTTTTTATTTACGTAGGATTAGACGACTTCTGCCAGCCCTATTAGTTGTTCTTGGCAGTACAACATATGTAGCGCACAAAGTACTTATGCCGGGCTATTTGCTGAGTTATGCTAAGGCACAATTTGCTACCCTTGCATCATGTTCAAATTTCTTTCTGTGGAGATATTTTGGCGGATATTGGAGAGGATATTCTAAAGAGTTCCCATTGACCCACACTTGGTCACTTTCGGTTGAAGAGCAGTTTTATTATCTGTGGCCTGCCTTTCTTTTGTTAGCCTATCGGTTTATACCCAAGAAATTTCATACCAAAATTTTATTCGCGGTTTTCCTCCTTCTCCTTCTTCTTTCTCAGTATTTAGTTAAGTATCCTGAGTTTGCCTTTTACATGATTCCGGCACGTTTCTTTGAAATGTTTCTGGGAGCCATGGGAGCACTTCTATTTCGCAAACCTATTTCTTTAGATCCTTTGATTGAAAAGAAACTGGTAAATTTTGTTCATATAACAGGCCTTTCGTTAATTTTATATGCAAGTGTTTTTTTTAAAGAAGGCCTGCCTTATCCTGGTTTTGATGCTTTTATTCCCTGTTTGGGGACTTTTTTGTTGCTTCTCCCTTTTCGATGGTCTGCTTCTCCTATAGCCAATCTGTTTTCAACTTCGGCATTTAGAGGTATAGGAAAGATCTCATACTCTTTATATCTATGGCATTGGCCCGTTTTTTCATTACTTGCATATACTGGTCATTCAGTAGTTAAATATAGGGTTCTAGCTTTATGCTTGAGTTTTGGTTTGTCTGTGCTGTCTTATAATTTAATCGAACAGCCGTTCAGAAAAGCAAAAATGTCTTTCAAGACGGCCTTCTGCTCGTTCGTTTTGATTCCGATTTGTTTGAGCGGTATATATTTATACGGAGCCTACGATGATGGCTACATGGCTCGTTATGAAGGGAATGAAAGTACGGCGATTCATGCTGTTAGTAGTACTGAAAGACCATATCTTGGAGCTCAGCTTGGTAAAGGCTCTCCAACAAATTCACATATTGAGAATGCTAACAGCATATGGAATATCGATTTGTCAGGGTCTGTTCAGGCCCTATTATTAGGCGATTCCCATTCGACTGCCTTACGTCCATTTGTAGAGTTGATTTGTGCTCCTTACGCAATAAAGGGATTGCAGGTTGCTCGTGATAGCACCCCGTTTTTGCTGAATGTTGATTTTTATGACCGAGATATTCAGGGTGATTTGGAATTACGGACCGATAAGCGTGAAATGAACGAATATTGGCGTAAATTGGTACTGGATAAAAAAGTTAAATATGTCTTTGTTGCAGCATTCTATTCTTCACGGATATTTTCTGATCCTGATAATCCCGAACGTATGGTTCACCAGAAAGTGAATCCGAGCGAAGACATTATTGCTGATAATATGATAAGTTTTGATTTAGGGTTGCATGATGCTGTTAAATTTTTAGTTGAAAACGGTGTTACCCCAGTCCTCTTTAAAGATATTCCAAATGTTCGTGAGCCATTGTCTCAAAATTATGTAAAAAATATTCTTTTTGATTCAGGGCTTCGTTCTTCTGCAAAGTGGTCTGACATTAAGGAGATACACAGTTTTGAAGATTCTGTTATCGATAAAATAAAACTCGAATACCCAAGCGTAATTGTAATTGATCCAAAAGACCTACTAAAACGATTGGCTGAAAATGGGCAGTTTACCCCTGTGATTGACGGGGTCCCTCTGTATGCAGATAGCAATCATTTGAATTATGATGGTGCGGTCGCCCTTGGTAAAGCTTGGCTTAAAGTTTTTGGAAATCCCTTAGAAATTAATGAGGGACATTCTGATTAATTTAAGCGATTCGTGATTGTCTAAAGATGGCTTTTTTACAAATGTACTGATCTTGTATTGCCATTGCGCTATAAGTTCACTAAAAAGTGACTCATCAGAGCGTGAAATTAAACTGTCATGAGTTTGGTCATACAAATTCAGGCTTCTTTAAATAAAAATATTGGAAAGGAAAAAAATGAAAACAGCAGTTATTGGAACAGGCGCCATGGGACAGCATCATGTGCGTCTATATTCAGATATTGCCGGTTCCGAGCTTGTTGGTGTGGTTGATCATAACACTAAGCAGACAGACAGGCTTTGCAGCCTTTACGGCGGTCGTGCCTATTCTGATTATCGGGAAATGCTCGATAAAGAAAAACCCGATGCAGTAACCATTGCTTTACCTACTTCTTATCACCATCAAGCGACAATGGATTGTCTTGATGCAGGCGTTCACGTGATGGTCGAAAAGCCCATTGCGAAGACTGTTGATCAAGCACGTGAAATGATTGCAAAAGCCAAAGAAGTTAGCCGAGTTTTAAAAGTCGGTCATATTGAGCGTTTTAACCCTGCTGTATCTCAGCTAAAAGAAAGACTCGCAGATGGTCAGCTGGGTCGTATTTTCACCATTCATTCTAGGCGTCAGTCTCCGTATCCCGGGCGTATTACTGATGTCGGTGTAGCAAGCGACCTTGCGACACATGAACTAGATATGATGCGTTACATTGCACAATCTGATGTGCATTCAATGACAGCTGAAATCTCTAAAGTGATGAATACTGATAACGAAGATATCGTTTTTGGCCTTCTGCGTTTTGAAAATCAGATTCTCGGTATATTGGATGTAAACTGGGTAACTCCGACCAAGATTAGGGAAATTTCGGTGACAGGTGAAAACGGCATGTTTACCGTTGATTACCTTAACCAGAATCTGACTTTCAACTCCAACTATGCTGCTGAGCAGAATGAAAACCAGAGTGATTGGTTTAAAGCTAAATTCGGAGTAGCCGAAGGCGACTTCACGCGTTTTCGTGTTGAAAAGCGTGAGCCTTTACGCGTTGAAATAGAATCTTTTCTGGAATGCTGCAGGGAGAATTCTTCCCCGCTTGTAACTGGTGAAGATGGACTTGAAGCACTTAATCTTGCACTTAAAATTGTCGATTGTAATTACAATTGTGGGTGCAAGAAAATTGATAACACTTAATAAGATAATTGCGGCTGAGTCTTTAGTTAATAATGACTCAGCCGCAATGGTTTTTATAAAGATTTGACTCTTGGAGTCTTATGCCTAGATCAGGCTAGTATTCTAAAATTGCTCCCCCCCAGCTAAGTCCAATCCCAAAGCCAAAGAGCAATATCTTATCACCCCGTTTAAGTTTTCCTGCTGTTTCCGCCCGCTTCAATGCTATGGGTATTGATGAAGATGTAGTGTTACCTACTTCTTCAAGATCTATGATTAACTTATCCTCAGGTATGCCGAGTTTCTTTTGAATTGATTCCAGAACATACCGACTTGCCTGGTGAAGGACAAACAGATCTATATCTTCAATGCTCGCCCCTGCGTCATTCATGAGCTGCTGTATTTCATTGGGAATAGTTCCAAGGGTAAAAAGAAATACACCATATCCATCCATTTCAAATGATGGTTTTTTAATCGAAGAGTCTTTGTTCTCCCCAGTGACGACACTCACACCAGAGTTTTTACATGCTATTGCCTGGCTGCGTGAGCCATCTGTGCCAAACCTAAAAACGGGCCGGTTCTCGGTTTCAGAAAGCAGAGTAGCAGAAGATGCATCGGAGAATAGCAGAAAGACCTTTTTATTTTCAGGGTCAACAACTTTTGAGTAATTATCGACAGTAATAAAAAGAATCTTTTTAGAAATTCCTGAGGATAAGTAGCTGTAAGCTGTTGCCAAACCGTGTGTATAACCACTGCATCCGAGGTTTATATCGAGACACATAGTTGAGTTAGGTAGGCCAAGCATATGCTGCAGTTGTGAGGAGCACTGCGGAAGCAGTGTGTCAGGGGTCTGAGTGCAGACAATGATTGTATCAGGGACACATTTTGTTTCAGCTAGAAGATTCTTAGCTGCACGTACAGCCATCTCGACAGTTCTTTCATCAGAGGCAGCATGATGAATTTTGTGAACTCCGGTTTTGGTAATCGTATTTGCGATGTCCCAATCTGGATGTTGTTTCTCCAACTCGAGGCAGTCTATTGTTTTTTCTGGTAGATAGTAGCTGATATTCTTTATGAAGTTAGGCATCAATGCGACCATTGTAGTTATAGAGTTAAAATGGGAAGTAAACAAGATAAGTCAATTGAAAACTTGCTAATGTTGTTTGTGCTAATTTATTTAGTTGTTTGCTTTTTTATAATGGAGAAGATGACCATTAGCCAGTTTTTTTGTTTAGCCTGATTTATAGAGAAATTCAATTACACGTATGGCTGTTTTAATAAGTTGAAATTAATGAAATATATCTTAATTGGCCGACGGCAATGTAGCCCTCCCGTATATTAGTCCCAGCGCAAAGTAGTGATTTCTGATAAAGACAGCCATGAAGGAGGTTGTTTCGATGCGGAAATCCAGATTCAGTGAAAGCCAAATTATTAAGATCCTGAAAGAGACCGAAGGCGGTCGTAAAGTCGCAGACGTGTGCCGAGATTACAAAGTCAGTCAAGCCGACTCAGAACTCATACATTGAACGTTTCAACAAAACGTTTCGCAACGAGGTTTTAGATTTTTACCTGTTTTCAACGTTATCTGAGGTCAAGGACATAACCGAAGACTGGATTCGGCAATACAACGAAGAGCGGCCACATGAATCGTTCGGAGACATGACTCCAGTCGAGTATGTCCAAACACATTCACGTAGATTCCTCGATAAAAGGGGACAAAGTCGTTTCTAGATTGGAGTGGCTGCGTGTGATCTCTGGCAGGAAGCCAATACGCATCCAAGTGGATAATGGCAGTGAATTTATTTCCAAAGCACTTGATAAAGGGGCGTATAAAAATGAAGTCGTTTTGGATTTTTCTAGGCCCGGAAAACCTACGGATAATCCGTTTATTGAATCTTTCAACGGAAGTTTTCGGGACGAGTGTTTGAATACCCACTGGTTTTTATCTGTGTCAGACGCTCGGAACAAAATTGAAACATGGCGCAAGGAGTATAATGAGTTTCGTCCGCACTCTTCATTGGGAGATCAGACGCCAAACGATTTTGCTCTCGCCCATAAAACACCGAAGGCCAAATTTCTCTATATTTGACCGGTACAGAATAGGGGAAGACCTCAACCCCAAGAAAACTCTACTTACGGATGGCACTAACTTGGGGAGGTTTACACTTCTACGAAAGGCATCTATATAAAATATTTATATTATTTTACAAAGCACATTTACTGTTGACTAATGGATCGGTTTCTTTTTAGAAATTTAAAAAATAAGCATAATAATAAAAATTTACAGAAAGTTGATAAGCTATGCATATATATGGAATGCGATCCAATTCGATGTATTAATACTGAGAAAGCAATACGCTTTAAATTCCCTAGGTTTTCGTCCTTAAAAAAGCATTTTTTATTTTTTAGTAGATTTATCTAAAATTTATTGGGGTCAGCTTATGAGAAGTGCTGTTTTTACGCATCACTAAAACTCAGCTTGTCGCTAAGTTTTGGTAAGTTGCATGAGACAGCAAACAGTTGTCCTTAGATGTGAAGAAGTTCGGGCTTAATATGTTTTGTATAAATTTAAATTGTTTTTAGTTAAATATTTCAGTTCTTTAGTACTCAGATATGTTATTTAATAATAAAAAAGGCACCCAGCTTCTCAGCAAGAGGTATGTTTAACATGATTATACTTATCGGAGCGTCCAGTGCTATTGGGAAAGAGCTTTTGCCGCACCTGTTGGAGCTTGGTCAAGTTGTCGGTACTACCCGTAAAGTTGAAAATCTAGATGAATTTTTAGGGCATGAAAATTTTGACTGTATTGAACTTGACCTAACAATACCTGATTCAGTAGATGATTTTTGCAAGAAGTGTACTTCCTTTTCGGGAAGGATAACCATCATTAACTTATCATCTATTTCAATTGATAAACTATTCCTAGGATATTCTGAGGAGGAATGGCAGTCTGTCTTCAGTGTCAACTTGAGCGGGGGAATGAAAATTTTACAGGCAATTATTCCTCAGATGATGAAATCAGGATGGGGACGGATAATTAATGTTTCGTCCGTTGTCGCTCAGAGCTCTGTTGTTGGCGCAGCTGCTTATTCAGCGAGCAAGGCAGCGGTAATCGCCATGACCAGAACTTTGGCCCATGAATATGGTCGGTTCGGGATTACAGCTAATTCATTGGTTTTGGGCTATTTTAATACTGGATTGATTCATTCTCTAGATGAAAAGCGTCGGAAGGCTGTTCTGGATCGAATTCCTACCCAAAAATTTGGTCCCTGCGAGGACATTTTTTACGCTATTGAATATGTTATCAGATCAAACTATCTAAACGGTTCAGAAATAACCATTGACGGGGGGCTGATGTGAAAACTTTTGAGTACGAAAATACAGTTGTCGATGTGCATGAAAAAACCTTTTATCCCACAGAGACATCTAAGCTAATTATTGATTATCTCAAGGCTGAAACAGCTCTGTATGGGGCTTCGGTCCTTGATCTTGGGTGTGGTTGCGGTATAGTCAGTCTCGTGCTTAAAAGGCTCGGATTTAGGGGGTCCACCAGCATATCGGATATTTCTGATATAGCTGTAACTAATGCCACCGACAATTTTAGAAAGCACGGCCTTCAAGTCGAGGGACGGGTTGGGTCCATGTTTGAACCGTGGGAAGGAAGAGCTTTTGACCTCATTGTGGATGACGTTTCAGGTATAGCAGAGTCCATAGCCAAAATTTCACCTTGGTTCGGTACTTCTATAAGCTGTGAATCAGGTAGTGATGGTACGGAGCTTACCATGGACATAGTCAGGAATGCTTCGAAATATATGAACAAGGGTGGAAGGTTAGTTTTTCCGGTACTGACTCTTTCTAATTACCCTAAAATAATTGCTGCGGCTGAAGACGTTTTTGAGGAAGTCAGGTTGGTCAATCAGCAGAGTTTCCAGTTTCCTCTTGACCTGGCTGAAAAGCACAAGGATGTTCTGGAAGATGCAATTAAAAAGAAAGACATAATTGTCGACTATAAGTTCGGTATGTATATATGGGAAACCCGCATCTATGAAGCGGTCTCACCCAAACAATAAGGAGTTATTAAATGGATCAGGCAACAGTTTTAAAGCTTATTCAGGAAGCCCTTGAGCAGCAGGAAGAAGTAACTATGGACGATTCCTCACAGACTCTTGAAAAATGGGATAGTCTTGCTCAGTTACAAATTCTGGTTAAAATAGACCAGGAAACGAATGGTAAAGCTGCTAATATTCCAGAATTGGCGATTGCTCTTTCAACCAAAGATATTGTTGAAACTCTATCAGCAAATGGATTGATTGAAGGCTAATTATTTATCAATAGGCCTGGGCGTTGTTGGGCTAAATAATGCTAATGGCGAAAATTGCATAGGGAAAATTTGAAATAGAATACAGTTTTAGACTATTCAAAATTGGTTAATATCTCGGTGCATAATAACTGGGCCTGCTTTTGTTTTTCTGGAAGAGTTGTTTGTTATAATGTCCGTAAGCTGTGATTAAAATTACCTGTTATTTCTTCTTTGCAGGATAAAGTTTGCCATCAATTTTATCGAAATAGGCAGCTAGAACCATAGGCTTAATGATGTGTCGTAAAGCAAAACTCTGAATTTTGTGCGTGTCTGCATACCAGAATTTTCCTTCTGATATAAGTTGTTTCATTGCTAGTACCCGCTTTTGGAGATCTACAGTATAGAAATCTAGTGTCGTTCCAAAGTAATGGCGTTTTGGCTGGGCATCAGTGTTTTCAAAAACTTTATAGTTCATATCGTATCGTTCGAAGTGATCAGTCATTTTGTATGGACTAACTTCTTCTTTACCATCGATAATTATTCGACACATGATTGGTGTATCCAAGTCTGAGTATACTGTTGCTGATTTGGGACAAAATTGTTCCATATAGTGAAAAGTAATAGAGGTAGGAAACACCCCGATTGAAATTTCTTTTGCTCCGATCTCAATGAGACGGGCAAAGGGTGAATCAGGGGAATAGCAGAAATCGGATTTGTGGTGGTCTGCAAGGAGCCAGTCTGCATGTTTACCGATGGCGCAGAGAGAGTGAGTGGGGTGGATACTCCTTTTGACTCCAGGAGTTCTTCGGAATATCTCACTGAACAGGTTTAATCTGTCAATAGTCGTATCGCGGTCAAACACTGGATTATCAGCGAGGACCATTATCGGACTCTTATCAAAGGTATATGAGGCCATAACCAATGTGCCATCAGGTGAGAAATAATCAATCAGTTCTTTCAGAAAAGCCATTGCTCCGCCTTGGAATGCTTGTGCTGCAGGCATAGAACAGCGCATAAAGACGGTGTCATCAGGCATGATGCTAGCTTGTTTGAGCTTCTCGGCAACTTCGGATATGGGAATTACATTTTTAGTGAAGTCGCTGTTGTATCCTCGGCTGTGTTTATATTCCATAGCCTTGTTGGCTCGGTAGCGTCTAATGGGCGTATAGAGGGAATAAAGTTTGTTTACAGCAGTTCTGTAAAGTCCAAGTAGCATTTTATTTCCTGTTAGTATTTATAAGGTGACTGAAGCAGCTGGCGAAGATTTGCTCTAGGGTTCAGAATGTTCCGTATCTGCTAACGTTCTTTATTTTTAGGGTGATCATTGGGGGCTTTGGGAATCGTAAAAAGAAATTTCATCCATAAGGGCTTGGCCCAGTATTTTACCTACTCCTCTACCTCTCTCTACTTCCTGCAGGTTATCAAATTGCGGATGTTCATATGTTGCATGATGCATGGCCGCAATAAATTCAATCAAATCTTTTTCATTCGACTGTGTATGTTCTAATGCGGACCATACCTCATGAGGCTTTTCCACTTTAACGGTATTTTTGCATACGTTGAAGTAAGGGTTTCCCAGACAAAGAACAGGAATTCCGGAAGCAATACTTTCAAGGCCCGGTGAGGTCCCTGTGGCGACTACAACCGCTTCACTACGCAAGATCATGTTACGTGTTGGGAAGCCGGGATGCATTAAAACAACATTGGGCAGCATGCCTAATTCCTTGTAGAATTGCGGACGTCTGTTGCCAAAGCATATGGGATGCTCTTTAACCACCACGGTATAGCCATATTTGCCATGAATGGCGATTTGTTCAATCAGATATTCCTGATCAGCAAATTCAGGGACCTGTGAGCACATGCTTGCTTCAGGGGTCAGCTGTAAAAAATACGAGAGTATTTTGCCTTCAGGCAGTTTGTTCTGTAGATATTTTGCAGATAAGATTCTGTTTTTAAGTTTAATAGCGGCTGGAAGAAGTGATTCTCCTTTGAGCATTCTTTGGGCTTTGTTAGCTATTTGCGCCATAGAATATCGGGGCAAGGTATGGCCTAGTTTGCGATGAAAATCGTCGTATTTCGTGGTCGGTTTTTCCCGTTTATAGGTTTCTATTGTTTTTTTCGCCCATTCAATACTATCTTGACCGAATGATTTTGATTCAAGCACATGTCTGATTTTGTCGCTTCTACGATGTTGTCCGGCAGCAACACGCAGGCGTAATTCTCCACCTAGTGAATCGACCACATGCTCGAAGGATTTTTTAATAATTCCCGATTTGGCCATAGCATTGAGAACCATGGAATCAATGGTGTCTATGGTTTCATAAAATGCGTATCTGATATTATATTTTTTTACTATACGTTTTAAGAATGTATAGTTAGCAAATAAACGTTCCGGGATAGTTGTATTTAGTATAGTGTGGCTGTCTGTGACACCGTATCTGCTAGTGTATTTTCTGTATAGCAGATAATTTATGTTGAATTCATAACAATTTGTTTGCAGCTCTTTTTCTATCCCTGGAATTGTGGAAAGGCAGCTTGGGTCTACTTTCTTGTATTCCTCTTCTATATCGTAAATTTCAAGATTTATATTTTCTATGTTTTCATAGTGGTGCTTAGTTTTGTCAGTTGCGACAATAACAACACGGTAATCATTTTTTACCGTTTCAACCAAATCCACAAACATTGTGTCGCGTCGGCTGCGACTTAAAAATAATATTGCTGGCTTAGACATTTATAATCCCTTACGCGAATGATGCTGTATAATATTTTAGTTATTGCAGAATATCCCAGCTCACAGGTGTACCTGCAGCGGTGTCTTTGTTTACCTTTTTGCCCAGCACATCATCATAATGGCGGGTATGAAGACCATGTCCGGGGCGTACACATCTTGTGTTTTCACTGGTAAGGACCTGACCCGCAGCAATATCTTTGCTGATGAAGATGGATTTACGGAAAACCTGTCCCGCTTTTTCTTTTTCAGTGACCTGATACTGAACTTTTCCGAGAGCTTTCTCTGTGTTCCTTACAGATTCAACCATAGCCGTTAGCTCATGAGCTTCGAGTGAAAAAGAGCTGTCCGGTCCGCCTTCAGCGCGGGATTTGATGAAATGTTTTTCGATAACACAAGCACCAAGTGCAACTGCAGCCACAGGCACCTCAATGCCCATGGAATGGTCTGAAAGGCCACAGGGAACGTTGAATGTTTCCTGCATATTCTGCATGGTGCGCAGGTTCATTGTTTCATAAGGTGCCGGGTATGAGCTGGTGCATTTCAACAGAATCAGGTCCTTGCCTCCTGCTTCGCGGAAAGTTCTTACCGCTTCATCAATTTCAGAAAGAGTGCCCATGCCTGTGGACATAATTACCGGTTTTCCGGTTGCGGCTACTTTTCTGATTAAAGGAAGGTCCACCAGCTCAAAAGATGCGATCTTATGCACTGGAACATCCATTTCTTCCAGAAAATCAACTGCGGTGGAATCAAATGGGGTGGAAAACAGGTCCAGACCCAAGCTGTTGGCAATTTCTTTAAGTTTAGGCTGCCATTCCCAAGGGGTGTATGCTTCTCCATACAGGTCATACAAGGTCCGGCCTTCCCAGATTGTCCCTTTGCCGATCTGGAAGTAGTCATTATCGCAATCAAGGGTAATGGTGTCCGGGGTGTAGGTCTGAATTTTTATCGCATCAACCCCGCAGTCTTTGGCTATGTGAATCAGTTCCACGGCAGCATCAAAGTCCTGATTATGGTTGGCTGACATTTCGGCAATTATGTATACCGGATGGCTTGGGCCTATTTTTCTGTTATTTATTTTAATATCGTGCATATTGACCTCAATTAATCCATGGATTCATGAAATTCCATTACTACGCTTGGAGCTCCGCAGACTTCCTGTTCACCAGTGATCCGGTAACCTGCTTTTTCAAATGCTTTTACTGAGGCGATGTTTTCGGATTTAGCCCGGGCCATAATCCGTTGGGGGCCTTTATTTTCTAGCAGGTGCATGCTTGCATTCCTGATCAGTCTAGACCCGGTTCCGCCGCCCCTGAATTCTTTGGCAACCAGAACATGAACCTCATAGCCGTTTTCCATTTTCTGGAACCGGATTTGTCCTATAGGTTCGTCAAAACCATTTTCAGCAATAAGGTATATGTTTTCAGGCTCAGAAAGTCGTGCTGCAAACCATGTTTCATGTTCCTGTAGTGCAATGGGGGTCTGATTGTAGCTCCATTTGCGGGTCTCAGGATCATTGGCCCATTCGAGAATCATTTCACAGTCTTTTTTGACTGCACTTCTAAAAATAATTTCTTTGGAGATCATGTTTATAATGCGTTCGACTCCGTTACCGTCGACCAGTTTGTGAGCTGCACGGGCCAGATCATTCCGTTTCTTCGCGGAATCCAGAAGCTCTGAAATGTTCTTTGCAATATGATTGGTGCTGATCCCTTCGGCATTGCCCAAATTCAGTGCGGCACCGTTTTTGCCCAGTTCGTAGGTAAGCCGTTTTTGATTCTCGGCGGTCACAATAACAGCCATAGGTTTTTCAAGGGCGCATATTTCCCAACAGGTACTACCTCCAGCACTGATAATTAGGTCACTGTTGCAAATCAGCTCCGACATGTTACTGACGCTTTGCAGGACTTTAAGGGGCATGAGCGAATTATTGGCAAATTCTTCAATTTCCGTTCGATTGAGGTTGGCCGGTCCCAGTACGGCAGTCACTGAAAGATAATCACGTTGCAGGGACTCCAGTGCGGTAAGTACATTTTGGGTCATATTGTCTGCATCCGCCCCGCCTAAGGTGAGCAGAACCCGGCAATTCTCGTGGCTTTCAGTCTTGCAGGTGGTAGTTCTGAATTCATTACGCAGCATTACGTAATCGGTTCCGGCAAGAATGGTGCAATCCCGGTCGGCATTGTAAGCAATTTCCTGCGCGCCGATATTCTGGTTCAGGATTATGCAGGCGTGGTATTCCTGGTGGTGATGGTAGTCATCCATCAAGAGCACTCTAGGGAATTTTTCTTTCAGCTTCTGTTGGGATTCAGGGTTGAAATCGTAATTATCGACCATGACCCAGCTTCCTGGTTCCAAGGTAGTTGCGCGTTCCAGAATAGCTTCCAGAGTAGCTTGCGGGATCATACCATCGCTAAGAGACGTCAGAGTTGAACCAATGCTTTTGATCCTGTCGTGAAGGTCTTTGCCTTCAACAAATCCAATAAATTCGACCCTTCCGCCGAGCCTGATCCACTCCTGAGCGAGGGCAAGACAGCGCATGACATGACCTATACCGATTTTCGGGCCTGCATTGGCATGAATCAGTAAGGTCTTGCCCTTAAGGGGGGGAGCTGTGTTGATGGCGGGCGTTTTCATAATTAATCAGATCCGTACATGGAATCCGTTTTCATGCAGGAATTTACGTGCTTCTTTGGGCGTCTGTTCTGTGAAATGGAAAATACTTGCCGCTGCAACGGCGGAAGCACCCAGTTCCAAAGCCTGTGCCATGTGTTGGTATGAGCCCGCACCGCCGGATACGATAACCGGAACATTAACCGCTTCGATTATTTCTCTGGAAACATCTAGGCAGTAGCCGTCCATGGTTCCGTCTAAGTCGATGGAAGTCAGCATGATTTCACCGGCTCCACTTTCGGCCAGAATTTTGGCCAGTTCAAGCGGCGTTTTTCCGGTACTGTTTTTTCCTGAATTTGTATAAACTTGATATGTGCCGTCAGCTTCTTTTTTGTAATCAATTGAGGCTACAACGCATTGAGCTCCATATTTGTTGGCAATCTGCGTAACCAGATTGGGGTCCTTGATTGCAGCTGAGTTAATGGCAATCTTGTCAGCTCCGACCTCAAGCAGCCTGCCGACGTCTTCAATAGAGCTGATTCCGCCACCGATGGTCAAAGGCATAAAGCAGCTGTCTGCAAAATCATCCACAAGATTGAAGTCCGGTGACCTGTTTTCATTTGTGGCTGTTATATCCAGAAAGACCAGCTCATCCACATCGCGCATGTTGTAGACACTGATGGACTGCATTAGTGAGCCGACATGCCTCCAACTATCAAAAGCAACCCCTTTGATCAGTCCGTAGTCCCGGTATAGAAGTGTTGGAATAACTCTTTTTTTTAACATCAGCAGATTTCCATGTTCAAAAAGTTTTTCAACAGCTGCATACCCGTGGCCTGACTTTTTTCAGGATGGAACTGGGCTCCGAAGATGTTTCCTTTGCCTACAACGGATGTAAAATTCCCGCAGTAAGGTGTGGTTGCCAGAATGTTGCTATCGTCTTGTGCTGCAAAGTGGTAGCTGTGTACGAAGTAGAAATCTTTGCCCGGCGCAATGTCCTCAAAGAGGGCATGCCCTTTGTGTTCAACATTGTTCCAGCCCACATGGGGGATGCATTCGTCAGCAAGAGGTTTCATCTTTTCGACTGTTCCCGGAATAAATTCGAGGCCTTCGTGTTCCCCGTGTTCAAAGCCTTTTGAGGCGAGGAGGTGCATGCCGAGACATATACCCAGCAAGGGTACTCCCTCATCCACGATGTGCTGTTTGAGAATTTCCGGTAGATTCTTTCTGCGCAGGCTCCCCATGGCATCGCCGAATGCGCCTACGCCCGGAAGAATGCATGCGTCAACAATTTTAAAAATGTTTTCGTCATCTGTCAGCACAGGTTTTGCTCCGAGAGTGGAGACGGCTTTACATACCGAATCCACATTCCCGGAATCATATTTGACGATAGCTATCTTTTTCACTTGAATTCTCTCTGTCTGGAACTACTAGTCCACGTTGTCCGTGTTGATCCTGATCAGGTTGTTGTGACTGTCTCGCAGCAGGTTCCCTTGGCGATCAGTTTTGAAAATGCGTTTATTGGTGAATTTGTCGCAAATTGCCTGAAACTCATCCAAAGTCATGTTCAATTCCTCAAGGATAGTTTCAAGCTTGCATCCCAGATATTCCCAAGGGAATTTACCTTCGTGTTTATCCAGGACTTTTTTAGCCACATCCCTGCCCATACGGCCTCTTCTGATGTGCCAGCATGCCCAGTCTGTGGGGCGGCTGTATCCGTATTTTAGGAATTTGAAATAGTCGTGGATGCGCATCTGCTGGTTGTCGAGGTTTTCATAGTTGACGATGGATCCTTCAACAACGGTAGGATAAGTTTCAAAACCTACAGCCTGCGCAATGAGGGCGTTGGAAAGACCGTCCCAAGGCAGAAAATGTCCTAGGAAAAGGCCGGTTACGCCCACTTCTTTAAGTTCTTCATCAGAAGGATAGGTGTATTGGATGAGGTCTTTTTCCTGAATGCCGTCCTGTCCAACAAGATCGGAAACACGTAGTCCCAGTAGCCCCCCGAATTCCTCAAGCCAGCGTCTGGTAAGGTATTTGTCATTTGCCTGGTTTGCCGGGCCGCCGTTTTCATTCTGTGAGTTTTCACCCCAGATAATAAGGGGGATTTTCATTTGTACGGCGATACGGATGGGAATGGTAAAAATAGTTACATGTTCGGGCCACGATATATCACCGACTTGCTCCAGAGCTATTTTATTTATTTTTCTGCGAATTACCGGATTGGTCGATACTTCTATGTAGTCAACGCCGAGTTCTTTAATATTCTCGATGTTGCGGCGTCCGATTTCGGAAAGCCGGTCTGTGGAAGCGGTTACACAAAGCGGATTCATGCCCATTTCAAGCATGGTTAAGGCCTGGTAGGTACTGTCCTTACCCCCGCTGCAGGGGATAATGCAGTCGTAGTTGCTTCCACCGGTATTGCGGTATTGGTCAAGGATGTTTGCAAGTTCTTTTTTGCGCTCATCCCAATTGACTTCATTACGTTCGTCAAAATAAAGGCAGGCACAGCACAAACCGTCATCGTCAAACCACAAGTCCGGCTTTGTTTCGGGCATCATACATTTTTTGCAGTATCTGATAGGCTTAGACAATTTTTCCTCCGTTGAACGTAAAAGTAGTATCGCTAATTGTTCTATTGTTAGATCGTTTTAAAATACTGATCGTTTCTTTTTAAAATCTCAAATTTCATTTCAGCCGTTTCCCAATCTTCAAGGGTGTCGATATCCTGCACCAGATTGCGCGGCAGGATTACCGGCAGTGTCTCTTTTGAGTAAAACTGCTGGTTTTTCCTGAATTTTTCGCAGTTTACCCAGTAGAACTGCCCGGCGTCATGGTATGCTTCCGGTAAATCCTGTGACCTTGTTGTTTCATGCTCCGGCCAGAACATTTCAGTAAAACCTTTATCGTTTATTCTTAGCGCCCTAAGGATAGGAAACGGGAAGGTCGTTACCGAAATTACCGAGTGGGCATTCTTTGATTCCAAAAGCCCGAATCCGTCTTGAAGGTCTGCTGGACGCACAAGTGGTGCTGTGGGGTAGATGCAGCATGCGTACTTTGCTTTAATCCCGTTTTCCAAGGCCCAGTCTATGGCATGCATCAGGACCGGAGCTGTGGGGGTGTAGTCGTCCGAAAGCTCCGCAGGACGCCTGAACGGGGCAATGGCACCGCATTTTTCAGCCATTTCGACAATTTCATCAGAGTCGGTTGAGACTATGACATGGCTGAACAATCCGCTTTCAACTGCGGCTGCAATTGAATAATGGATAATCGGTTTGCCGGCGAAATTTTTAATGTTCTTATTCTTGATCCGCTTGCTTCCGCCACGGGCTGGGATGATGGCTATATTCATAACTTATCCTTCCCGCAAAGCAGCCTGCACGGTTTCAACAATCTGCACAACATCTTCGTCTTCCATGAGCGGGAACATGGGCAGGGAGATCAATCCTTCGTATGCTTTTTCCGCAACAGGGCACATGCCTTCATGAGTTCCGAATTTGTTTTTGTAATAGGGGTGCAGGTGGACCGGAATATAATGGACCTGTACGCCGAGACCGTGTCCGCGCAGATAGTCGAAAACGGCTTTGCGTTTTTCGCTGCGGTTTTTACCTTCCAGATTGATCACGTAAAGGTGGTAGGCATGGGCTGCACCTTCTTGCTTTCCAAGCGGGTTAAGGCCGTCCATTGCCGTAAATTCCCTGTCGTACATGGCGGCAATCTCGCGTCTTCTTTCAACCCATTCCGGGAGCCGGGCGAGCTGGCTTAGACCGAGTGCGCACTGAAAATCAGTAATCCGGTAGTTGAAGCCCAGTTCCTGCATTTCATAGAACCAGCCGTCACGCTGCCTGAAATCAGCAGTGATACCGTGGTTTCGGAAAATGCGCATGCGCTTGTCGTATTCAGCGTTGTCGGCTACCGCCATACCACCTTCCCCGGTGGTCATGTGCTTGACCGGATGAAAACTGTACAGGGTTATGTCTGCCAGTGAACCGACCGGTTTAGCGTTCAGGCTTCCGCCAATTGAGTGGCAACCGTCTGCGGCAAGGAATATTCCGTGCTTGTCCGCAATGTTGCGCAAGGATTCATAGTCACAGGGCTGACCTGCGTAATCAACTGCGATGATCCCTTTTGTCCTGGGGGTAATTTTCTTTTCCACTTCAGCGGGATCGATGAGCAGGGTATCAGGATCAACATCCGCAAATATCGGGGTTGCCCCCATATAGGCAACGCAGTTGGCGGAAGCGGCAAAGGTCATTGGCGGAACAATGACCTCATCTCCTTCTTTTACATCAAAGGCGAACATGGCAGCATGTAGGGCTGCGGTGCCACTGTTTACAGCCACTCCGTGGGCTACGCCGGATATCTCGGCGATTGCCTGCTCGAACTCGGCTACTTTTGGACCGGTGGTCAGCCAGCCTGATGTCAGTGCATCTGTAACGGCTTTAATATCTCGCTCGTCAATTGACTGGCGACCGTATGGAATATTTTTAGAGTTACCCACAGTGAACCTCTAATGGTCTATATCTATGGTTGAAATCATTTTGATCAATCCTTCTTCGTCCACCCAGTCTACGTTACCGTCTGAAGTATATTCAAATTCATCAGCAACGGGAGTTCCGCCGATCATTTCTGCCTGTTCGGTCATAAAACCTGTGTCGGGTTTGATTACATAGTAACCGTCGAATTCAGCTGTGTTGCGGGCATCATCTGCGGAAATCATCATTTCATGCAGTTTTTCACCGGGGCGGATGCCAATGATTTTCTGTTCGCAATCCGGGCCCATGGCTTTGGCCAGGTCGGCAATTTTCATGCTCGGAATTTTCTGAACAAAAATTTCGCCGCCGATCATTCTTTCAAAACCGTCAAGAACGAATTGTACTGCATCATCAAGGGTAGTCCAGAAGCGGGTCATGCGCGGATCGGTGATGGTCAGGGTTCCGGTTTCTTTTTGTTTCTGGAAAAGTGGAACAACGCTGCCTCGGCTGCCAACTACGTTTCCGTAACGGACGACGCTGAATTTGGTGTCCTCGGAGCCGGCGTAAAGGTTTCCAGCCACAAAAAGCTTATCGGAGCAGAGCTTGGTGGCACCGTAGAGGTTGACCGGGCTGACTGCTTTATCAGTGCTGAGCGCGATTACTTTTTTTACCCCGACATCAATAGCAGTGTTAATAAGGTTCTGAGCACCGATGATGTTGGTTTTGATGGCTTCAAATGGGTTGTATTCTGAAGCGGGTACCTGTTTCATAGCAGCGGCATGGATCAGGTAGTCCACTCCCTTAAGCGCTCGGTACAGTCTTTCCTTGTCGCGCACATCGCCGATGAAGTAGCGCATGCAGGGAAATTCTTTGTCGGAGAATTTGCGGGACATCTCATATTGTTTGAATTCGTCACGGCTGTAGATGATTAATCTCTTTGGAGAGTATTTTTCAAGAATCATTTTAACACATTTATGTCCGAAAGAACCTGTCCCACCGGTGATCATGATGTTTTTTCCATTAAACATTATATTCTCCTCTTAACCCTTGAGGGTGTGTTTGTCTTTAATCAGGCTAATGCCTTTGTCTTCAATTTTGTATACTTTGTCGCATTGCTCAATGGTTGAGAGTCGGTGTGCGATAATAATCAACGTCTTGCCTTCGCTGACTTTGAAAATATTGTCCATAATCCGCTGCTCGGTTTGGCTGTCCAATGCTGATGTGGCTTCATCAAGGACCAGCAGATCAGGGTTGCCGTAAATGGCCCGTGCTATGCCGATTCTCTGTTTTTGGCCTCCGGAAAGCTGTGAACCGTCTTCTCCAACCGGGGTATGAATCCCCTGATTCTGTTCCAGAAAAGGGGGCAGCTCAGCTTTGTTGAGCGCTTCTGTCAGCTTCTGCTCATCAAATTTGCGCCCGAAAGCAACGTTTTCTGCCACAGTGGAGTCAAAAAGATAAATGGACTGCGGAATATAACCTATTTTTTCTCGCCATGAGAGCATATTTTTCTCAGTCAACGGCGTCTCGTCCACGTCAATATGACCGGAAAATGAGGTGTACATTCCGATAATTATGTCGGCAAGGGTGCTTTTGCCCGCCCCGCTTTCACCGATAAGAGCAATTTTTTCGCCCTTTGTGATGTTTAGAGAAATATCTTTCAGGATCAATTCTTCAGTATATCCGAAACTCATATTTCGAATATTAATCTGTCCGTTGAATTCAATGGGGGCATTGCCCAGTTTGTGAGTCTCGAGGTGAAAGTCTTCATAAAGCAGGTCAATACTTTTATTGTAGTAAAGCATATTGTTGTAGCTACTCAGGATGCGGTTTACGGAGGGTAGCATACGGTACATAGCCAAACCAAAAAGAGAAACAACCGGGATAATCGATGAAATAGCCTGCCCGCTCTGTAAGGCCAGAATCAGGGCCGCGATAAGCATGGAGAATCCGATACTTTCAAGGGAAAGCCGGGGAACTGTATTGTAGGTATTATTCATGACCATGGCGTCAACGTATCCCTGCCCGGATTTGTGCAGGGCATTGATAGCTGTTTTCTCTCCGGCCATGAGTTTGATGAACTTCAGATTGCTCAGGGTTTCGCTGATGGTGCGGTAATATACTTCCTGAAATTGATTGCGTTTCAAGCCTTCTTTTTTGATTAGTTGGGAAACAATTTTGATCAATAGCAAAATCATTAATCCCAGAAATCCGGTGAGGGCTAATGTTACTTTCCAGTTGACAACTAGAAGAGCCGTATAAAGGAATGAAGAAACAAAAAGTTCAGAAATCAGCAGCAGCAGGGAGTAGAAAAAAAGAGCCGCATTGGCCGTTTCAGTGATCAGTTTTTTAGTGAGATCCGAACTGTTTCTGGTGGTCATATCTTGGTATTTGATATGCACATAATTTGAAAACAGCTTGGTTCCGAGAGACAGAAAGATGCCTTGCGAGTACCTCTGGATAAAATACATGTAGCATAGGTTGAGAAAACCTCTTGATATATAGAAACCGACCAAAACAAGGCCGAAGGTGATGACAAAGGACTGCACATCACTGAATCCGAAAAGAGTGTAGGCAAAGTTATAATACTTATTGCCTGTTACCAGTGAAAAGTCACTGGCAACGGAAATAAACGGCAGGATAGCCGAGATGCCTACGGTCTCAATGCATGAGATAAGGATGGACAGAACAACCAGCGCGAAAATATTTTTTTTCTGAGCCGTGTTCAGGAGTCCTCTGATCTTTTTGATCATGATAGCTGTTCTGTCCTTTTAATCTTCAATCTCGTAGTCATTCATGTACCAGTCTACGGTTTTGCGCAGACCTTCTTCAAGCGGAATTTCCGGGGCATAGCCGAGTACTTTCCATGATTTGGAAATATCGGAAAGGCGGTCTTTGACTGCATCCCAGTTGCGTCTTTCTTTGAATATAATATCGGAAGAAGAACCGGTGTATTTTATGATCATTTTTGCAAGGTTAACTATCTGGGTCGGTTTGCCAGTTCCGCCGTTAAAAATATCGCCGTCAGCGATCTCAGAAAGAGCGGCCAGGGTTAGTAACTGGGCGGTGTTCCCTACGAAAGTGAAATCTCTGGTTTCAGTGCCGTCCCCGGTGATGTAAAGAGGCTCGCCTTTGATGGCCCGTACAATAAAGTTGGGAATTACATTGCGGTATGCCCCGTGCGGTTCATATGGTCCGTAAGTGTTGAATACCCTGATGGAAACAGAAGGGATATTGAACATGGAAGCATAGTACTTCACGTACAGTTCTGCTGTGTATTTGTTGATGGCGTAAGGAGTCTCGTGCGGGTAGATATAATCTTTTTCACTCATGATGGCGGCGTTGCCGTAAACACAGGATGAGGAGGTGTAGACGAATTTTTTCAATCCCTTATTTTTCTTGCAGATTTCCAGCAGGTTCATGGTGCCGATGATGTTTGCCTGCACATCCTTGAAAGGATGGTCTACTGAATTTTGGTTGGCGAAGTGGGCCGCCAGATGAAAAACATAGTCCGGCTTGAATGCTTCCATTTCAGCGCGGTAGGTCTCGATTTGCCCGATGTCAGCTTTGACAAAGATGATCCGCTTATCATCCGGCAGGTAGTTTTTATAACCGGAAGAGAGGTCGTCAAGAACCATTACTGCGTCTACTCCGGCATCAAGCATTCTTTCGATCAAATTGAGTCCGATGGCTCCTGCGCCGCCGGTCACAAGCACTTTGGCATTATTCATTGAAAAGGGCCTCATGTATGTTTTCATAGCTGTTATTCATATTGTAAAAATCTTTTCCGTCTTTGCGCAGTTCGGTAAGTTCTGTGGAATCCAGCCTGCGTACAAGAGCGGCGATAGATGGAACATCGGCACTGTCTGCCACCAGAAGTTCCTTCTGGATGTCACGCACAATCTGTGTGGTGGTGGATGACAGAGGGCTCAAGGCCACTACCGGTTTGCTCGCACCAATATAATCGGCAAGTTTGGAAGGAAAAAAGGGAGAGTCCTTGAGCGGGGCATCGATGACCAGCAGGATGTCCGCTTCGGAAAGGACTTCTATGGAGTCAAGATACGGGACCGGATCAAAGAATCTGATCAATTCCGGACATTTTTTTTCTGTCAGTTGCCGCTCTTCTTCCTTCATGCGCCCGTAAAAGTGAAATTCGAGATTCTGCGGCTGAACCTTGTGAACAGCTTCGATAAGCGCTCCGGCAGAACGCAGGCCGTAAATATTGCCAGTGTGGGCAATAATCTTCTTCTGCGGCTCGGTTTGTCTGCGTGTATAAAGATCCGGGTCAAATACATGGGGCAGAACCTTGATTTTATTTTGATCCGCTGCAAGTCCTTTGATGAAAAGATCTTTTGTTTTTTCAGAAGTGACGGTGATAGTGTCCGCCCTTGAGATCACTGTCTTCTCGTACATTTTATTTATTTTCCGCTGGATTCCTGTGCGGTAAGAAAGGTACGGGTTCAGGGTCCAGGGATCTGAGAAATGGACGGTCCAATGCAGGTTGCGATCAGTTTCCTTTACTGCCAGCCCTGCCAGATGGTTCACCAGCGGGGTGGAGTGAGTGTACAGGGCATCAATCTGAAATTCTTTGATCAGCTTGACGGCTGCATCGGCTGCAGGAAATTTCCACCAGAACTTACGGTCAGTGATCTCCAGACCACCGCAGAGGTAATGGAGCCATTTCTCGCCGGGCAGCCTGTTTACGCGATGTATGGTCAGATTTTCGTGGTCCCTGCAGAGTTTTAAGTCCAGAAATTCAAAATCCGGGTTTTCAGAGCAGGTCAGCACATGTACTCGATGGCCGTTGCGGGCTAAGGTCAAAGCTCTGCGCTGTACCTGAATTGATTCCGGTGAAAGAATCGGCGGGAAATCATATGTTATGAAGAGGATTGATTTTTTCATTTGCCTGTCAATTCCCTGTGAATGTCCGCAAAGACTTTTTCCGCGTGGGCGGGGTCCCAGTGCGCATCTGCATGGTGCGCAGCGTTCATGCCGAATTCCTTGCGTATCGCCTCGCTCGAAAAGAATTCAATCCCTGAACGGTATCCGGCTGGGGAATCTTCCACCATCTTTGCTGTGTTATTTTCAAATTCAGGGACAGGCGTTCCCCTACGCGAATTAAAAAGAATGGGCAAACCGCACAGTGAAGCTTCGAGTACGGTTTTCGGGAATTCGCTGTACTGGGAGTGTCCGGCAAAGAGGTCGTATTCATGCATGGTCCGGCAGAGTTCATCGTTAGACATGGCCGAGATGAAATGGATCTTTCTGTCCAGCTTGAGTTCGCTTACAAGTTCAGCAAGTTCCTGTTCTTTTGAGCCGCAACCCACAACAGTCAGCTTTGCATCAAAATTCTTTAAGGCGCGGATGATGTTTTCCGGGTTTTTAGCGGGGATAACCCGACCTACATATAGAATTTTCAGCGGGCCGGAAGAACTGTATTTTTCCTTGCGTACAATTCTGCCCGGATTGATTACATTGTAGGCAACAAAAGGTTCTGCCGCGCCTTTGTTGCGGGCGTAATCCAGAATGGATCCGTACACACAGCTTACTTTATCCGCTCTTTTGAGGGTGTATTCTTCAATCCCTTTAGAAAGTGCGTAAAATACCTTGGTCTTGAAATCCACTTCCGGGTTGGCCCGGGTCTGGTCCGGTTGGGTGTGCAGGGATACGAAGAGGGGGATGCCCAGTTCTTCCTTGATCCTTGCACCCACGTATCCGTTAAGAAAATTTCCGTAGCAGCGGATCATGGCCGGTTTTATCTCCCGGGCCATTTTAACAGCCTGACCAGCCCAGCTACGCAGCAGGAAAGGGCGCCAGAAAGTTTTTGCCAGCAAGCCCATGCCGGATGGCAAGGTATGCAGGGTCAGCTTAGCGTTACCCACGGTCCGTTGCAGGGCTTGCATATCTGGCCTGTCATCATTGGTCATCAGGATATGGACGTCACTGAAGATCCCGCCGGGATTGTAGTAGCGGTCAATCAGTTCGCCTTTCCCAATGATGTGGGAAAGGCGATCTGTTATGATGACTAAAAGGGTTCCGTTCATTCTTTAGGCATTCCTAATGATGTCAGCGATGAATTCCTGCTGTTCCCTTTCAAGGTAAGGATGCATGGGAATAGCAAAAATACGGCTGGCAGCATCTTCACTTACCGGGCAGTCGCCCATTTTGTATCCAAGGTCCTTGAAGGCGGTCTGCAAATGCATGGGGATGGGGTAGTAAATGGGGGAAGGAATGCTCTTCTCACCCAAAGCCTTCTGAATGCGTTCACGGTGTTCGCCATCTTTGGCTAGCGGGCAGTATTGTGCCCACACGGAACGGTACCCTTCGGGAACTGAAGGGGTGGTCAGCCCTTCTACTTCAGCGAGAAGTTCCCCATAAGTGGCTGCAACCTTGTCGCGCAGGTCTACTTCTTCAGGGAAGATTTCAAATTTTGCTAGCAGTATGGCTGCCTGCAAGGAATCCATACGTCCGGTGATACCGAGACGGACATTGTCGTATCTGTCCGGTCCCATGCCGTGGATACGGTGGGAGCGCAGACGTTCGATCAGGGCATCGTCATCGGTGAAGCACATGCCGCCATCACCGTAACAACCGAGGGGCTTGGCTGGGAAAAATGAGGTGCAGGTGATGTCGCCGAGAGAGCAGGCGCGTTTGCCTTTGTATTCTCCGCCGAAGCTCTGGGCTGCATCCTCGATGAGGAAGAGGTCATGCTTATCAGCTACGGATTTGATTGCTTCGTAATCGGCAGGCAGGCCGAAAATATCAACAGAGATGATTCCCTTGGGAGTCAGGCCGTCTACTTTGGGCTGCACACAACCGTTGTCAGTACCTTTCAGGGCCTCAATGGTCTTGTCGAGTTTTTCAGGGTCAATATTGAAGGTAACCGGATCAATATCAACGAAAACTGGTGTGGCGCCGGTGAGGGCGATGGTTTCGGCAGTTGCGAAAAAAGTAAACGGGGTGGTAAAAACAGCGTCACCGGGTTTTACATCCAGAGACATGAGCGCCAAAGTCAGAGCGTCAGTTCCAGATGCGCAACTGAGGGCATGTTTGGTTCCGCAATATTCGGCCAGCTTTTCTTCAATGGCCGGAATTTCGGGGCCCATGATGTAGGCACCGTGATCAAGGACGGTGTCCATGTTTTCGCGGACTTGTTTTTCTACCCGGGAAAACTGTTTTTTCAAGTCAATAAAAGGAATATTCATGGATTAGTTCTCCATTAAATGCATAGTTATATGTTTTTTAGACAACCTTCCAATTGGGCCGTCTTAAATAAATATCACTGGTCTTATCAAACTCTTGGGTGTTGAGGACCATGAGTCTTATTTTGCGTTTGATGGCTTCTTCTGCTTTTGTGCAAAGGTTACCGATACGGTCGGAATTAGTGTCGTCTCCAATAATAAGGACGTCGATGATGCCAGAGTCTATACCCTTAGCATAATCGTCTAAAATATATACAGAATCCACATCCCCGATGGTGGATAGAATGTATTCCAGAATCTGGTCGATTCCGATGTGTTTGCGGACGATGGAGCTGATTTCCGGGAAAAAAGGATGGGAAGAGTTGGCGTTGTAATAGATATAGCGCCCCTCTTTTTTTTTGTTCAGATATCCTGCCTCACTCAATCCATCTAATTCTTCTTTCATGGCATTGGGCGAAACATCAAATTCTGCTGCTAATTCCCTTAGATAGGAGGATACATCAGGGTTTAAAAATAGCTTGAGCAGCAGCTTTATTCTAGTTTTGGATGTGAATAGTTCTTTCAACATGATGTGAGTTTGTTAGGTTATTCTGAACAAACTGTCAAATTCGGTTTGCGAATAACGGTAATCAAGAGAGCAAATCTTTATAAAGTTTTGTTGAAATTTGAAGATTTGTAAGGGTGTTTAGCATTTTTTCGAGTTTTCTGTTTTCCACAATGTCGTAAGGATCAAAGTAGTGAGTTAAGAATAAGTTCTGCTCTTTGATTACCTTAATGGTCGCGTCAAATTCTTCAATGAAAAGTCGGTCGTCCCCTAGGAATGGATTGTTTTTGCGCAGCATGTTCCAGGAGTCGAAAATAGCTAGAGGAAAATGCAGGCTGCAACCGGTTGGAATCTCCATTATTCCATGGGAATGGAGCGATGGCGCACCATATCCTTTATAGCCGCAGGCGGCGGTGGAGCTGCTGTATTTGTAACCCAGTTCAGCGAGGATCGGATATACACTTTCAGTATGCAGGTTTCCGTAGTGAGGAGTTCTGAAGCCTATGCACTCAACTCCCAATGTTTTGTGGATAGCTTCGTGTGCGCGTTCCACTTCTTCCTTCTGCTCAGCATAGGACAGTTTGTTGAAAAAGCGGTCCGGCGCCCAGTGAGGATTATCCGGATGGGTATAGGTATGGTTGATAATTTCATGACCTTCGGCCACAGCACGCTTATGGATGTCCGGGTATTTTTCAACAAATTTACCGATGACTGCGAAGCCGGCCTTTATGCCGTATTTTTTGAGCATATCCAGCAGAAGCGGGAAGGCATCAATGTCTTTTTCGAAATCAAAATCGAAAGTCAGGACATAAGTGGCCTTTCCGCAGGGATTGTTCTGCTTGCCCATGAACTGGGTAAAGTATTGCTCAGGGCATGTAGAATGAATAGCTTTCCTGAGCAGGAAAGCTATGTATTTGTTTTTTATGGGGCGAAGGAGTGGTGTTGGTATCATTTTTACACTCATTATTTATTGTAATATTTGTTTTGAAGCTTGGTGCATTTTTTATATGCGGTTGCGTTGTTTGGGTGTTTTCTCAGTTCCAGCACAAGGCGGGCATGTTCAGCTAAGGGACTGTCTGGAGCATAGGAAAGCAGGAAGTCCAGTTGCTTCTGGTTGTTTTTAGCTAATGCGAGAGTGAAAACCGATTGTTCAAAGTCCTTTTCACTGCTTTGGTCTTTATTAACATGATTTATATCTGCTCCGCTTTTCAGGAGTAGACTCAATATTTCGGTATTTTTTGTGTAGTTCAGTCCGAGGAATAGAGGGCGGGTGTTGAACTTTTCATTATTAACATCCGCTCCAAGCAGAATTGCATCTTTCACAGATTCATGCTGCCCGGACATGATCGCAAAGTGTAATGCTGTATTGTTGGTTTTGGTGTTGTTATTAAAGTGCCTTCCTGAGGCGAGAACCATTCTCAGAAGCGATGTCTTGCTATGAAAAAAACAATCTCCAACGAATTTGTCCGCTGATGGTTGATTGTCATAAAACGCTAAGACTAGATCATTACACCCTAATTGGTGGAGCCTATTTATAAAATTGATGTTGAGCAACTCAGGGTGCTTTGCAAGGTAGCTGGAAAAATCCCTTTTCTTCATTTTTTGGAAGTCTGGAAGATTAATAGTATTACCATTTGAATGCCTGATGTTTTTTTCTGTCCAGTATGGTCCCTTGAATAATTTTTTTAGCCCTGCAGAGGTAAGATGTGTTGGATCTGAAAACAGGTTCTTATGACCAATAAAATCAACATTTCCATAAAGGTCGTAGTAGCTTAAGCAGGACGAAATGGCCGAATTGAGAATTTCATCCAGTTTTGCTTGTTGTCCGGCATTCAAGTTTTGACACCAAGGTACAGTTAAATAAATGATTTTTATCCGGTTTGTTTTGCAGAATGAATTAATTTCAGCAAGTTTGTCGAGATAATATTGGGATACGAAATGACTCGAAAAGACTACAACATTATTTTTATAAGAGTTATTTTTTTTATGCAGCACTCCGAATTTATCTATATAGTTCGGCTGTTCAGACTCCGGTCCAAGGTTATCTGCAATGCAATTCCAGGCATCTTCTATCTTTTCTGGACCGATATTGCGGAAACTTTCCATAAAAAGAGCTGATTTGCTGGCTAGCTCCGGAGCGGAGTTTTCGTAATGAAAACTGTTGATATCAATCAGGTAGTATATTTGTTTGATATTTTTTATCTGCTTTTCGTCCAGTGTTTTCAATAAGGCCAGAATATCACCGGGATTGACGTAAATAGAAGTACTGAAGTTTAGGACAGGCTCTCCCAGAATTTCTTCGGAGACCAGCATGGTCCTGCTGCTGCCGAATACAAGGCTATATTTCCCGTCGTAAAGTTTTGAAGTTACATTGCGGGCACTGCTTTTTAAATTTTTGAATTTAAGTTTGTTGTGATCGCCTTCAAGGAGCCTGAATTCGCCATAGGGGTCAATAACGATATTGACCGTGAAAATCAGGGCAAATATCAGGGCCGCAAGGGTCGAAATGGTCAGTATGGTCCACTTACGTATTGTCATAATTAGAAATCAAAATAGAGAAAGGTTTGATGGGTGTAGAGCAGCACAAATGAAATCATGAACATGCTGATGGCCATGACGGATTCTTTGAATGAGAATTTCATGTTTTCAGCAGTGGTTACTGAATTCTTAAATTTTGCAGTAAAGGCCACGAGGGCAAGACAGACACCCAAGAGGATGAATTCGTCCGTGAAAGTGAGGGCAGTGGAAAATCCGATGTTAACCATGCCCAGCATGCCTTTATAGATTTTGATAGCATCAAATGTTGTTTCAGCCCGGAACAGGACCCAGCAGGCATTGACGTAGAGGAAGGTCAGCAACCAGCCTGCGTATGCTGGGAGTTTATTTCCGGTATTCTGCCAAATGCGGTGGATGACCATGGCTGCGCCGTGCAGTCCGCCCCAGAGGATGAAATTCCAACCCGCGCCATGCCAGAAGCCGATGAGCAGAAACGAGGTTAACAGGTTGGCAAGAGTCCTATAGGCCCCTTTGCGGCTTCCTCCCAGCGGAAAATAAATGTAGTCGCGTACAAATCTACCTAAGGTGATGTGCCAGCGCCGCCAGAAGTCCTGAATGTTGAGTGACTGGTACGGGGAATTGAAGTTGTTGGGCAGTTTGACGTTGAAGAGTAAGCCAAGCCCTAAGGCCATGTCCGTATAGCCGCTGAAGTCAAAATAGAGCTGGCAGGTGTAGGCAAGGCTGACCGCCCATGAATCCCAGAAGGGCAGGGCCAGGGCTTTGTCAAAACCGTTTTCAACATACGGTGCCAGTGAGTCGGCAATGACGATTTTTTTAAACAGCCCCATGCTGAACAGGAAGAACCCCTGCCCGATATTCCAGAAATTGATTTTCCCGGCATCTTCGGCATTGAATTGCGGTGTGATCTCCTGCTGATAACTGATCGGCCCGGCTACCAGCTGCGGGAAGAAGGACACAAAAAGGCTGTAATCCAAGAGGTTGCAGCGAGCGGCTTTGCCTCGATACGTGTCTACCAGAAAAGATACCTGCTGGAAGGTATAAAAGCTTACCCCAAGTGGGATAATTACTTTTTCGGTTATAGAGGGGACTCCCATGAGTCCGGCAATGTTATCAAAGAAAAAGTTTTTGTATTTGAAATAACCCAGTACTGAGAGGTTACTGGCAACAGCTAATCCTAGCAGGATTTTGTCTTTCTTGCGGTACAAGGCTTCAGCCATCATGAAGTTGAAAAGAATAGTCCCGCCAAGCAGGTAAAGATACTCCAGCTTCCACCATGCATAGAAGGTGAACGAGGCGAGTACGAGAAATAGTTTGCCCGCTTCATGTTGTTTAAATCTCCGGAGCAGAAAATAGACAGAGAAAACAAGCGGTAGAAAGAAAAGAATGAAAATATGTGAATTAAAAAGCATTGTTCTTTAACCTTTTATCCCTCTTCATCAAATTCAGGAACAACCGTATGCAGCATGGCTCTAACCCCGTCTCCATGGAATTTATCCGCAGCATCCCTCAAGTCACCTAATTGACCTTTAAATTTAACGCAGTAAGCTTCGATATCATTTTCAAAGCCTTTCAGGACCATGATCTTATCATGTTCTGTGCGGACTATGCCTTCGCCCTCGGTGATCAGTTCTTCGTAAAGTTTTTCGCCTTCGCGCAGACCGCTGAAGACAATTTCAATATCTTTGCCCGGCTCTTTGCCGGAGAGTCTGATGAGGTCGTGGGCCATGTCGGCGATTTTGACGGGTTCGCCCATTTCGAGAATGAAAATTTCACCGCCATCAGCCATTACCCCGGCTTGCAGGATTAGCTGGGCTGCTTCGGAGATGGACATGAAGTAGCGGGTCACATCTTTGTGGGTGACGGTTACTGGGCCGCCTTTTTCGATCTGGCGGCGGAAAAGAGGAACTACCGAGCCGGATGAACCGACCACATTTCCGAAGCGCACGGCCATGAAAGTTGTTTTAGAACCATGGAACAAGCGCATGAGCAGTTCAGTCACACGTTTGGATGCACCCATAATGTTTGTCGGCCGCACTGCTTTGTCTGTTGATACGGTTACAAAGCGGGCTACTCCGTGTTTGTCCGCAGCGGTCATGACGTTTTTGGTTCCGCAGATGTTGTTGTGCACAGCCTGCCATGGATTGCGTTCCATCATGGGGACATGCTTATAGGCGGCGGCGTGGAATACCGTGTGCGGCTTGTATTTGCTGAAGGTCTCATCCATGAGTTTCTGGTCCTGCACAGAAGCTAGGACGGTTACATAGTCATGGAATTTCAGTTCATGGTGCAGTTCCATCTGGATGCCATAGAGGTTGGCTTCACTGGAATCTACAAGAATGAGCTTGGCAGGGTTAAAGCGTACTACCTGACGGACCAGCTCGGAACCGATGGACCCGCCGCAACCGGTTACCAATACGGTCTTGCCGGAAAGGTAATCGCTGATGGCGGTTGTATCCAGCTGCACAGGAGCGCGTCCCAGTAAATCCTGGTAGCTTACATCGCGCAGGGCCTTGATGCCTACCTTCCCATTGATAATCTCATCCATACCGGGCAGGATTTTGTATGGCAATCCGGTTTCTTTGCATTCGTCGATAATCTCACGCATCTGTTCACCGGAAGCCTCGGCAATAGCAATGAGGATTTCGTTTACGCACTTGTTTTGTACCAGTTCCTGCAAATCGGATAGAGGACCAAGTACGGGGACTCCGTGGATGGTCCTTCCGCGCTTACTTTTGTCGTTGTCCAGAAATCCTACGGGTAAATATTTGAGCTGACCGCTACTCCTGATTTCACGGACGACCTTTTCCCCGGCCCGTCCGGCCCCGATGATCAGGACATTGTTACCGTCCACAGGACAGGATTCCGGTGAGAGTTGGATTGAATTACCATCTTTATAGGCATAGAAGGAGCGGATCATGACTCGCATACCGCCGCACATGAATACGGTGAGCATCCAGTCGATGATGAATACCCCGCGGGAAAAGCCGCCGAAGCCGAATTTGTAAAGAACCACGGTGACCAGAATCAGTGATTGCAGAAAGGTTGCCTCAAGGATGTGCCAGAGATCACGCAAGCTGGTATAGCGCCACATGCCCCGGTAAAGTCCCAGCCCAAGAAAAACTGAAAATTTAATAACTACAGCATATTTGAGTAGTTCAACACACTGGACGTTTGCAAATTCAGGCAGGCTGAAGTCAAAACGGAACAAGTACGCCCCGTAAAAGGCTGCGGCAAAGATCAGCAGGTCCAGCAGGACCATTAAATAAAAATTAGCGTTACGCAGGTTGTGGAGCATATTTTATTTTCCGCATCCTTTAATCAGGTCTACGATTCTTTGCAGGTCATCGGCTGTCATTGCTGTGCCGGAAGGCAGGCAGAGACCTCGTTCAAACAGATCTTCGCTGACCTTGCCGCCGAATACGGTGTTGTCTTTAAAAACCGGCTGATTGTGCATGGGCTTCCAGACCGGACGTGATTCGATGTTTTCTTTTTCAAGTCCGATGCGAATTTCATCGGGGGAAGCACCGAACTTATTTTTATCTACCAGCATGACCGAAAGCCAGCGGTTGCACTTACCGTAATCCGCTTCGGGCATGAAAGATATGCCGGAGCAGGAACCGAGTTCCTGTTCATAATAATCAAAAATTTCCCTTTTACGTTTAACGCGCTCAGGAATTACTTCCACCTGTCCGCGTCCCACAGCAGCAACGACGTTGGACATGCGGTAGTTATAGCCGATTTCCTTGTGTTCGTAGTACGGTTCAGGTTCTTTGGCCTGCTGGGAAAGCCAGCGGGCGCGGGCGATCATTTCTTCGTTATCAGAGGCCAGAAGGCCGCCCCCGGAACTGGTGATGATTTTATTTCCGTTAAAGGAGTAGGCAGCCATGAGCGCGCCTTTGCCCGAATGTTTACCTTTATAGGATGCTCCTACAGATTCAGCTGCGTCTACAATGAGGGGGATGGAGTGCGGTTCAAGGATTTCAAGAATGCGATCGTAATCGGCGCATTGGCCGTAAAGATCGGTCGGGATGACCGCTTTGGGCTTGCGTCCGATGGAAATATAATGATCTACGGCTTC
Source organism: Marinifilum sp. JC120 (assembly GCA_004923195.1). NCBI lineage: Bacteria > Pseudomonadati > Bacteroidota > Bacteroidia > Marinilabiliales > Marinifilaceae > Marinifilum > Marinifilum sp. JC120. The sequence continues at coordinate 89,968 of RDSB01000004.1, forward strand.
GGCCAGCAGTTCCGGGTCCATGTTCCATGATTTGTAATCACTGTCTATAAAGACTGGCTCCGCGCCTATGAAGGTGACCGGGCTTACGCTGCCTATAAAGGTAAGAGAAGAAGCAATGACCACATCTCCCGGCTGAACTCCTACAATGCGCAGGGCGAGGTGCAGGGCCGCTGTTCCGCTGGAAAGTGCCGCGCAGTGACCGAACCCGGTAAGCTTTGAGAAATCCTGTTCAAATCCGTTAACCATAGGCCCAAGCGGGGCAATGAAATTGCTTTCAAAAGCCTGGCGGACATATTCCTGTTCATTGCCTCCCATATGCGGGGGGGAAAGATATATGCGTTTGTTATTGCTTGCGGACACTTGCGGGATTCCTTTGTTTCAAATTGTTATTTAAGTTTCTTGGGTGGTTTAACCTGATGTCTATAGTGACCCTGTTTCCGTTAAAGTTTTTAATTTATCTAGCATTTGGGCTGAATATATTTCTCGTCCACTGGAGTTGAGATGCCCTTTGTCTGCCCAGTATTCTGGAGTGGGGGGGACTGCATGTACCAAGTTAATAATTGGAGCATGTATTTCATCTTTTATACGTTTCAAATTGAAATCCTTTGGTGTTTTCATGCTTGCCGCAAGGTAGATAAAGACCTTGATTCCCTTCTTTTGGGCCATAGAAATGATATAGTTGAAAAAATCAACGTTTTTTTTACGGATATGGGACAGGTCCTTCATAGGGAGGGTCGCGATGTCATGTGCATCAAGATCTGTGCCGCAAAGAATTCCATCCCCGTTACTGAGTTTTACGATATTAACTTTCTTTGCGTGAGTAGCGGTGTGTCCTTTTTGTTTTGTCGGGGTTTTGGGCATATAGCCAAATATCAGCTTGTTCAAATATGCTTTGCTTTTCTCGCATAAGGTTACAGCATATCGGGAGATTAGAGATAGTTGTTCTAGGTAACCTAATGAAAAATGTCCAACAGTTGCAAGGGGGAGACCACATTTTATTTGCGCGAGAATGTCTAAAGTCCCAGGAGTCGGGATTCTGTTTTCAAAATCTTCAAACAACCATGGGACATTAAGTTCCAAGGCAATTGCTTTCGGATTCATTTTTATTGCGGAGTCTACCATGCTTGGGTAGCTAAGCGGGAAATGCGAGACTAAACTTAAATTGTAACTTGTAATTCCTTTTTTGGTTAAGAAGTTTGTGTCAACATGATATCGTGTAAGTGAGCTGCCAATGAAAATGACGTCAACTTTGGTTGGCGCGGGAAATCTTTTTCTCATGTGTTCTGCTTTAGAAGATAGAACATCGATATAGTACTCAGATGTTGTCCTTTTGCTTTCATAAAGAGAAATAGCGATGTCGGCAAAGAAGAAACATGCCAAGAGGCACGTTAAGAAAAAAAATATTAGTTTACTACTTTTCTTATTAGAATTGAAAATATAAAAATTCATTTGCATTCCATATTATGATTGTTGCTAGTGCGGTGAAGGTTGTTATACTTGCAATTGCTACATATAGAGGTTTTTCATATATTTTTTCATCAATGTATTCATTGGAGTTTTTTGCGAATAAGCAGATTGTAAAACCTGCTAAAATGGATATAATTGGGAGTATGTAGTATTTGCTTAGAGGTAGGGCCGGGTGACACATTTTAGTAGCTATTGCGTAAAAATCATGCAAATTATCGGATCGAAAGAGAATCCAAGCGAAATTGACAAATAGAAAAGTTATAAAACAGCTTAAAAAATTGTTCAATCTTATGTTTAGATTGTTCCATATTCGGTGAACAGCCAAGGCAAACCCATGGCATATTCCCCATAGAATGAATGTCCAGCCTGCGCCATGCCAAAGACCTGCTATGAAAAAGACCTGCTATGAAAAAGACTAAAAGAAGGTTGAGACAGGTTCTGACCTTTCCCTTTCGATTGCCTCCCAATGGAATATAAAGGTAGTTCTTGAGGAATCGGCCTAGCGTTATGTGCCATCTTCTCCAGAAGTCCTGAATAGAGGTTGCTTTGTATGGAGAATTGAAATTTTGGGGCAGCTTTATGCCAAACATCATTGCTGCTCCAAGTGCCATGTCTGTGTAGCCGCTAAAATCAAAGTAAAGTTGAAATGTGTAGCTTAAGCTGGTGACCCATGCACTGATAAAGTTAAGGGAGTGGATATTCTCAAAGCCCATATTAGCCCAAATTGAAAAATAGTCGGCAATGATAACTTTTTTAAAAAGTCCAAATGAAAGCAGAACCAAACCAGCCAGAATATTATTCCATATATGTGATTTGAATTGTTTTGCGTAGAATTGCGGCACAATTTCTTTGAATTGAACAATTGGTCCTGCTATTAATTGTGGAAAAAATGAAATGAATAGTATGTAGTCGATAAACTTAGATTTTTTTATCTCACCTTTATAACAATCTTGTAGGTAAGCAATCTGTTGGAATGTAAAAAAACTGATTGCAAGTGGTAATATAATATCGAGTCGTGCAGTGTTGAGGTGAAGCAGTTGAGTGGTTGTGTTTAAAAGGAAGTCAGCATATTTATAGTAACCGATCAAAAGAATATTAAAAGTGATCCCAGTATATAAAATAAGTCTTCTATGAATGTTTTTGATATCCAGTATAAACATGGAACATGTGTAATTTATGATTATCGAAGATAGAAACAGAATTAGATAATAAGGATTCCAGTAAGTGTAAAAAAATAAAGAACATCCTATTAGCCATAACTTGGAGATAGTGCATTTTCCATTTATAAATAGAAAAATAAACACACAAATTGGTAGAAATATAAGAAGATAATTGAGTGAATTAAATAGCAAAGTTTTACCTTGTTATCAATGTTGCTGTTTTTTTTTTGTTATATAGGAATTTATTGAGTCGTTGTAAGTTGCTTATTGTGGTTACACCATGGTGTTTTTGACCATGAAGGAGACTGGTCTGTAACTGACTTGTATTTCGTAATGATGCTTAGTCCTTATTGGATAAGGTGCAAGCACATAATGAACAGAGTATATGTTTTTTAGGTGCCGAATTACCGTATGTTGTCTGCGAAAAGTTTTGAAATTTTATTCATTGTATACTCCATCAGTATTCATCGGGTCTAATATAATATTTTTAGTTTTTAGTATAGGTTTGGTAGGTGTGGGGGGAAGTGTCTATAATGATTGAATTAAAAGGTTTTTTTCTGTGTTGAGCCAGCCAGGCGGGCTGGTGCTCCGGTGGCAGTGGCGCCCTCAGGAATATCCTTTAAGGCTGTTGAACCACCGCCAAGTACGGCTTTGGGACTGAGAGTTAACCGTGGTAAAACAGTAGCTCCAATGCCGACCATGGCTTCCTCGTCTACGGTCACCTCGCCGCCGAGTGTCGCGCCCGGTGCAATGTGAGCATGTGGTCCGATTACGTTGTGATGCTCAATGGTCGAATTGGTATTGATGATAGTGTTGTCTTTTATTTCAGCACCAGTGTTGATGACCGTTCCGGCTAGAATCATGCATCCGTCACCTATTTTTACATTGGGAGCGATAATTGCCGAGGGATGGATGACTGTGAAAAGTTGTTCCCCGGACTCAGTCAATTCAGTGAAAAAATTTTTGCGCAATTCATTGTTGCCAAGGGCGAGTACAATGCCATCATGCTCAATCTTGCTGATTGCTGCATTGCCGCCGGGAACGGGAATTTTCATTACATCCTTACCATGTAGCTCTGGGTTTTCATCCACAAAAGCAACTGGTTCAGCTTCTTCCATTTGCAAAAGTGCATCAGCGACAACCTGTCCGTGTCCACCGGCTCCCATGATGATAATTTTCTTCATTATTTATCTCTGTTGCGTCCAGCCATAAATGGTAGCGAAGCTAGTTAAAAAAGTTTGGGATTCTTAAACCCTTTTCAAAGGATTTAAGGCCCTGGCAGGGTCGCCGAAGGCTTCTTATTTTTCCGGGTTGCCCATAAATTCCTGTGCTGTAGCCTGGCCGGGCTGAGAGATGCCTTCCCGTTTGAATACCCGGGCAACGGTCAGGTATAAAATTTTAATGTCCAGCAGCAGGTTACGGTTATCCACATACCAGACATCAAGTTTGAATTTGTCCTCCCAAGAAATTGCGTTGCGGCCGTTTACCTGAGCCCATCCGGTAATGCCGGGGAGCACATTGTGGCGGCGAGCCTGTTCTGGGGAGTAGCGCTCAAGGTACTGCATCAGCAGAGGCCGTGGGCCGACCAAAGACATATTTCCGAAAATGACGTTGACCAGCTCCGGAAGTTCGTCCAGCGAGGTGGAACGCAGAATACGCCCGAACCTGCTCAGCCGCTCGGAGTCAGGAAGCAGGCTGCCGTACTCGTCCTTTGCGTCGGACATGGTCTTGAATTTGATGATGTTGAAAGGCTTGCCGTGAAGACCCGGTCTGCGTTGGACAAAGAAGATACCACCGCCCATTTTTTTATGGATGGCAATGGCTACCCCGACCAGTACGGGAAAAAAAATAATCAGGGCTGAAGTTGAAACAACAAGGTCAAAACATCTTTTTACGGTCATCATTAAAGTCCCATGGCTTTCATTATGGTCGCATTGACCTTGTTTACATCAAATTTTTCTGTAGCATACTCGAGTGAAGCCTTGCCCATAAGCTGTATCATTTCCGGCTGGAGGATAAATTTTTCCATGGCCAGTTCCAATGCTGAAATATCTTTTACCGGAACCATGAACCCGTTGTGTCCTTCAATTACAGTTTCTCGGCATCCGGTGGTGTCCGTGGTCACGATTGGGCGTCCACTGGCCATGGCTTCCAGTACCGAGCGAGGAGTTCCTTCCCGATATGAAGGTAGCACGTAGGCGGAGCATTTTTCCAACTCTTCGCGCACATCGTCAACCGGACCGATGCATTCAACTCCGCCACTTTGCCATTTTGTGAGCAGATCGTCACTTATTGAATCCGGGCCGTGGTCGTGAGGGCCGACCAGTCGGAATTGAGCTTCAGGGTATTTTACCTTCAGTCGCAAGGAAGCTTCAGCAAATTCACGCACGCCTTTCTCTTTGAGCAAGCGGGAAATGCATAGAAAAACAGGACCATCCCCAGATACAGGAGAGCTGGTGTAGTAATTGAGATCTACCCCGGAGCCGTTGGTGATTACGGTCGGTTTGCTTTGCGGGATGATGCCCAGTTCTTTAAATAAATCCCGGTCATCAGGGTTCTGGAACATGACCGTGTTGTTGCAGGCCAGTCCTGCGTGGTACATGTTTTTGACCAGCTTGAAGAGCAGGCCGCGCTTGCCGGAAGTCTGTCCGAAGGCATAGCCCAGTCCGGTGATCATGGAATAAATATTTTTTGCCCCGGCCAATTTCGCAGCGATAGAACCGTATATTACTGGCTTGATCGTGTAGGAAAGAACCGCGTCCGGTTTGATTTGTCTGAGGATTTTTACCAACGCGAAAAGGGCAGCCAAATCTTTTATGGGATTCATGCCTGTGCGCTGGATGGGGGCTTCAATGAATTGAATTCCCATTTTAGTCAGTTTTTTCGGTACGTCCGGGGAATCAAGCGGCGCAATACCGTATATTTCGTGTCCGGCTCTTTTCATGGCCGTAAGCATTGGGCCGCGGAAGTTAATAAGTGACGGGCCGTAGCCGCCTATGACTGCGATTTTCATTGCTTCCTCCGGTAATTGGCGGACAATACTTGCGGTTTTGGGGGAGTGTCAATGTCAACGGTCCTGTGTCTTTTGTGTGCAGTGCTCGGCGTTGACTTATTATAGTATTATACGTAAGTCTGCTAGCTAATTTTAAATGTTATCAAAAATATGTAACTATTTTAATATAAATGACAAATGGTGAACGGAAGGGGTTGGATGATTGCTTTTTTGTTCTTACATAAATAAATGTAATTTCACTATATGTCTTTGAATTTACTTTATGGAATCAGTTTATGAAAACGGTCTCTTTTCTGAAAGATAATTATGTGGCTGTCTTATCGCTTGTATGTTTGGCAATGTGTTCGATTATGGCCTTTGTTTCATATCAGCATTATTTTGATATTTCTGATGAAGGTCTTTGTGCGTATTTATCCTGTGCCGGGAAAAATGTCATTACAAGTCAGCAGTGGTATTACCTGTCAAATTTATACGGGGAAATTTTCGGACAAACTTTATTGTCATACAGAAGTTTACTTTTTGTGAAATTTATTCTGGAAGGTCTTCTTTTAAGCTACGCTATTTGTGTATATTATGGTAACTGGCAGAGTTTTAAACTGAATTATAAAAAGTATATAGCTGTGTTTTCAGCGGTAGTCTGTGCGCAGTTCTCGCTTGTGCTATACGCTATACCTTCTTACAATTCATACGCAGCCTTTGCATCCTATCTTTGGGCTACGTCGTTGTTAATCTATCTGTCTCCTGAGCAAAAGCTATCAAGATTGTTTAGTGTCTCTGTATTAAATGCGTGTGCAATTATGCTTGGATTTATGGCAAAAGCTCCTTCAGGAATGGCCTTTGCGCTAGGTGCTGCTGTATTATTTCCTTGTTTTTATCTTTTTATAAATGGCAGAAAGGATATAAGTATCCCTACTGTCTTTTCTGTCGTAGGTATTGTCGGCGGATGTGTCCTTTATTATGTGTTGATATCTGAAGATCTTACCGCGACAATAAATTCTTACAAAGCCACAGGGGCTTCTGGTGTTTATGATCTTTATAAGGTGCTTTTGAGACATGTGCGGGATTTGGTAACCTCTGTCTTTTATCTTATAATGTTCTGCATTCCTCTTACATATGGTTTTTTTTGTGTTGCACAGAAAGACAAGGTGCGCCGGACTGGTTTGTTCTCTTTATGTATTGTTTTGGCTCTATCGGTTCTGTATTATTTTTGTGTAACCAGTACAAGGTTGCTACCGGAATTTATATATACTCAAAATATTATGGGCGTGCCCATGAGTAAAATATTATCGATAACTATTGATCATCCTAGATCAAAGATAGTGCTTTTTATGTGTTCGTTGTGCGTTTCTACATTTGCCTATAGGTACAGCGTGATAGGGGGGCTTAATGCTGGATTGCGTAGGGACATAGTTTTGTTTCTTACTGCGCTTTTCGCTTCTTTGGGGATGTCTGCCGGAACCAGCCTGCACATGGCATTTCATATGCACAATTCAGCAGGGTTGATCGCAGCTGTTTGTATTGTATTGTTTTTGACCAGAACTGACCTTTGCAAGCATGCAGGTATGTTTCTCGGATTTAATATCTTAATCTGTGCGATCATGCTTGTTGTTTTTCAGTATAGGTATAGCGTTAATGGTTATTACAGAGCACCTGCTTTTGAGATGCAAAAATCTTTTTCTGAAACAAGCGAGTTTTTGAAAGGTGTGCTGATTGATGCTGAGCGAGCGGAATTAATTGATCGGATGCAGGCCGGCCTTTTGAGCGTTGGCTTTGATTTTTCACATGATAAGATTTTTGTTTATCCTGTTTCTCCGGGGCTGCTTGCTGCGGTAGGGGTTAAAGCATATGGTTCGCTTTGGGCCGCAGAGCAAACTGTTGATTACACATGTCAAACTTTCAACTCGGAGACTGTTTCCTCTAATGAGCGGATTTATGTGCTGCGGGGAGGAAATCTTTTTCCCCCTATTAAAGACTGCCTTGAAATGCATGTCCGGAAATCTGATAGTTTTGTTGAAATTGATTTGGAAGAGTACAGCAACTTCAGGGAAGGCAAGCGGTTTCATTATTATCTAGAAGGTCCTTACCTGCCGATTATTAGATAGTCTGTTGCGGTTATGCGCTGGTGATCCTTGCTCTGCATTTTTAGCGGCATTGAACCTTCAGAAAAAAAAGTATACTGTGTTTAGTTGTTGTATGTATGTGTTTAAAATAATGAGATAATTAAGGTTGTATTGATTCAATGCGAAGAATGTTCAAACATAGCAATTTGCTTTTCTTAAAAAGCGCGTTGGCCAAAGATGGCATTTCTGGTGATATTGATTACGTGCTTAAGTGGATTAAATCTCAGGCAGATGCTGTTGATGTTATTGTAAAAAAGACAAGTTTTGATTGTCTCAAGTCGTGGTCAATAGCTGAAAATGGACGTTTGGAGCATGATACCGGGCGTTTTTTTTCCATTGACGGTATTCGCGTGCAGACTAATTGGGACGGCGGTGGCAAGTGGGATCAGCCCATAATTAACCAGCCTGAAATAGGGTACTTGGGATTTATTACCAAGGAATTCGATGGGGTTCTGCATTTTTTGGTTCAAGCCAAGATAGAGCCGGGTAATTTGAATAAGGTGCAATTGTCCCCCACTCTGCAGGCCACCCGGAGCAATTACACCCAAGTCCATAAAGGCAATAAGCCTCCATACTTGGATCATTTCAGGGAGGCAACTCCTGAGCAGATTCTGGTGGATCAACTGCAATCCGAGCAGGGAGCACGGTTTTTAAGAAAAAGAAACCGGAACATCATCATAAAAATTGATGAAGATATTCCTGTTAAAAAGAATTTTATCTGGCTTACATTGTGGCAGCTTAAAAAGCTTATGCATTATGAGAATGTTGTGAATATGGATACTCGGACTGTTGTTTCCGGCATAACATACGGATCTTTCGAAAGTGATACTTTTGAGCTTGTGTCCTACCTGTTGCGGGGTAATGGTCACTCCGCTCCGAAAGATGAATTCCTTCACTCAACCCTCTCTGTTGAACCGGCTGTTCATACAGAGGAAGAAATTATTACTTTCTTGACCCACCTGAAAAGTATTTACGACCTTGATGTAGAACGGATCCCCTTGCCCGAGGTGCAGGACTGGATTGTAAGTAATGATAGGATTCATCACAAGGAAGATAAATATTTTGAGGTGATCGCAGTTTCCGTTGCAATAGAAGGCAGGGAGGTTGGTTGCTGGGATCAGCCTATGATACACCCGATGCAAAGTGGTATTTGTGCTTTGGTATGCAAAAAAATTAATGGAGTGTTGCATTTTATTGTTCAGGCTAAGCTTGAATGCGGAAATCACGATATCATAGAGCTTGCCCCTACAGTACAATGTCTTACTGGTAATTATATAAGTTCTATTAAGATACTGCCGTTTTTGGAATATGTGCTCAATGCTAAACAGCAGAATATTGTACTTGATGTAATGCAATCTGAAGAGGGAGGACGTTTCTATCAGGAGATGAATCGCAACATAGTTATTCTTGCAGATGATGATTTCCCAGAGGAACTGCCACCGACTTATATATGGATGACGCTCAATCAATTGCATCGCTTTCTTAAGTTTAATAATTATCTTAACATTCAAATAAGAAGCCTCATTGCGGCCTTACCTTTTACATAATTATGACAAAAGTATTGAGAATTGGAGTCCTCGGCACTGCTAACATTGCTGTAAGGTCAGTGATCCCCTCCTTGCTAGGGCTTGACGGGGCTTATGAACTGGCAGGTATTGCAAGTCGCAATATAAAATCTGTTACCCAGATTGCTGAGCAATTTAATTGCAAATATTTTGTGGGCTATGACAGTCTGCTGGCTGAAAAGGATCTGGATGCTGTCTATATCCCCCTGCCGCCTTCGCTTCATTACGAATATGCGAAGAAGGCCTTGTCGCGCGGTTTGCACGTGCTGGTGGAGAAGCCTTTAGCCTGCTCTTTGGCTGAGGCTAGTGAATTGGTGGAGTTGGCAAGAGAAAATGAACTTGTAATATTGGAGAATTTTCAGTTCCAACGTCATTCACAACTGAAAACAATCCTTGACCTTGTTGCTGATGGGCGTATCGGTGATTTGCGTTGTGTGCGTAGTTCTTTCGGGTTTCCCCCGTTTAAAGAAGCGGATAACATCCGGTACCAGAAAAAACTTGGAGGCGGTGCTCTTCTGGATTCCGGAGCTTATCCTGCTAAAATTTCACAATATTTTTTAGGAGATGATGTTTCAGTCGGTGCGGCGAAGCTTTTTGTTGATCCACAGCGCGGTGTTGATACCTGGGGCGGTGCTTTTATTAAGCAGAACAATGGGCCGTTGTTTTCCGAGATAGCTTTTGGTTTTGACCATCACTACCAGTGCAGCCTTGAGCTTTGGGGAACAGAAGGGAAATTGTTCACAAATAGAATTTTTACAGCTCCTCCGGGGCTGAATCCCATTATTGAGTTATCGACTTCAGTCGGGAATGAAACGATTGAACTGCCTTCCGATGATCATTTTAAAAATATGCTTTTGTATTTTCATAGCCTTGCTACTGAAAAAAATGGATCACTGGAAAGCGTGTATAGAGAGTCCGTAACTCAAGCAAGGTTGCTCAAAGAGATTAAGGAGAAAGATGCAAATGGCTAAAACTTATGTTACAAAGCCTTCGTTGGCACCTCTTCATGAGTATACTAAGATTCTTGAAGGGGTCTGGGAGAGCGGAATCCTTACCCACAACGGGCCTTTGGTGCAGCAGTTAGAAAAAGATTTGCAAGCCAAGCTTGGTCTTGAGTATCTTGTTGCCGTCACGAACGGTACTGTTGCTCTCCAGTTGGCGATAAAAGCATTGGAATTGCAAGGCGAGATAATTACATCTCCCTTTACATGGGTGGCTACAGTCAGCGCTATTAAATGGGAAGGTTGCAGTCCTGTTTTCTGCGATATTGATCCGGAAACACTTAATATTGATCCTGATAAAATCGAAGCTCTTATAACGGACAAAACAGTTGCTATTATGCCGGTTCACGTTTTCGGTGTTCCGTGTGATGTTGATAAGATTGATGCCATTGCAAAAAAACACGGGCTTAAAGTGATTTATGATGCCGCACATGCAATCGGGTCTGAGGTGGATGGCAAGAGTGTATTAGATTACGGCGATATATCAGCTACAAGTTTTCACGCAACTAAGTTGTTTAATACTGGAGAAGGTGGAGGGTGTATCACTACTGATCCAGGATTATTTGAAAAATTGCGCAGGATCCGTTTTTTCGGGCATGATGCGCAAGGCCAGATCGTGGAAGATGGTTGTAATGGAAAAATGACTGAGATTCATGCCGCATTAGGTTTGGCCAATCTTAAATATTACGATGAGGTCTTTTCTGCTCGCAAAGCGGGATATGCTCTTTATAAGGAGTTGCTGGGCAATCTTCCGGGAGTTTCTTTTCAGGAGTGTAAGGTCGGTGTTCATAACTCCTCATATTTTACTGTAATTTTTGAAAATGAGCAGACATTACTCTCTGTAGTTCAAAAATTAAATGAAAAAAATCTGTATCCCCGTCGCTATTTTTACCCTTCGGTTAATACGTTCAGTAAAATAGTTGATTACCAACCTGCTCCCATATCGGAAGACATCTCGCCACGGATTCTGGCTCTGCCTCTTTTTTGGGAGCTGGAATCTGAAATTATTGAACAGATATCAAGTGTGGTTTTGGGTGTGTTGGGTAATTGATTGAATCGTAGTGACCATATTTTTATATCTGATGACTTTGTTCAAAAAGAGCAAGGCTATGATCTAATAATTAATAGTAGCTCATGATATTAATGTCAAAATTGTTTAATATAGGTATGGATTATGGATATTGATAAAAAGCCAACCATTTCAGTTTTAATGCCTGTCTTTAATAATCAGGACTCCTTACGTGAAAGCTTTATTCAGGTGTATGATGAGTATCGGAATAATTTCCCCCATTATGTCCTTGAAGTTTTATATATAAATGATGGTTCTCGTGACAATTCCTGGGATATATTGCAAGAATTGCAATTGGAATATCCAGAATATATTTCAACAGTAAATCTTACACGTAATTTTGGGCAGTTGGGTGCTTTGCTTGCAGGGTTTAAATTGGCTGCTGGTGATTCTATTGTGATTATGTCTGCTGACTTACAGGACTCCGCTACCACCATAACTGAAATGGTCCAGCTGCGAGAAAAGGGTAACGAGGTGGTGATTGCTTATCGTCAGGACCGACAGGATGGAGTTGTTGCGTCGGTTTTTTCAAAAGTGGCTTATGGGATGGCCCGGAAAGCAAATCCACAAATTCCTAAAGGTGGTTTTGATTATTACCTGCTATCGCGAAAAGCTGCTGATATTATATGTTCTTTTCAAGGGCAGCACAGGTTTCTTCAGGGCGATATCTTATGGTTAGGACTTCCAACTGCATTTATTCCATGCACTCGCCGAAAACGTAAGCATGGCAAGTCCGGGTGGACATTCTCCAAAAAGCTTAAAGCTTTTATTGATCTTGCTTTGGACTCTTCAAGTTTTCCTTTGCGAATGATGTCGTCCTTTGGTGCCATAGCGTCTTTGGGAGGGGTGTTCTACGCGGTGCTTATTTTTTTGCAATGGCTTTTGGGCAGTACTCCTTATTATGGCTGGTCTCCCATTATGATTACCATATTGATAATAGGTGGCGCTCTGATGATGATGTTAGGCGTTATTGGTGAATATATTTGGCGTATTTATGATATTCTCCAACAAAGACCTCCGTTTATAATAGAATCTATAAATGAATCTAGTGCCTCTTCCAAGGACGCTGAAATTTAAGCGGAGTGGCTGTGTGGGTAATGAGATTGCCTTGACATAGTAAGATATGCCAATTTATGCATGCACTTGATTCGTTGTGTTCCTTACTGGGATGGAATTATTTTCCGTTTTTTTGAAACGTCCATAAAAGTTATTTGATTTTGATAATCTGAAGCTGGGCCGTGCTATATATAAACTTGAATAGATAAGAGGGTTAAGCACATGCGTTTGGCTATCATGCAGCCATATTTTTTTCCCTATGTTGGGTATTTTCAGCTGATCGACAGGGTTGATAAGTTTGTAGTTTTAGATGATGTTAATTTTATTACAAGAGGTTGGGTCAACAGAAACCAGATTCTCCTTGGTGGAAAACCTTCTATGTTCAGCCTACCGCTTGAAAAGGCAAGTCAGAACAAGCTGATTTGTGAAATTGAAATAGCTGGTGGATATGAAAGGTGGGCTCAAAAGTTTTTAAAGACAATTAAGCATGCTTATAAGTCAGCTCCTTTTTTCGAGACTGCATACGAAGAAGTTGTAAGGGAGTCTTTGAATACGTCAGAGCGAAATTTGTCAGCCTTTATCGTTGCTACCCTCAAAATAATTTGTTCATATTGCAAAATTCAGACGGATATAATTGAGACTTCGCGTTTATACCCAAAAGCTGATTTAACAGGTGCAGACCGAATTATTGATATTTGTCGTAGATGTCAGGCGACAACGTATATAAATCCGTCTGGAGGATCAGAACTTTATGATGTAGAAGTATTTGCAAAACATGGCATTGAGCTTCAATTCTTTGATCCTGTCATTTCAGAATATTCTCATGGTGGAGTTGAATTTATATCGCATCTTTCTATTGTGGATCTCATTATGTGGAGGGAGGCTGGGAGTATTTATTGAAGTTGTGAGTAGGAAGTTCTGTGCTGGAAAATACAACTTTTTTTAATGTTTATGAGTACTTGTTGTTCACATAGGAGTTGTTAAGATGTTCAAATGGGGAAAGAAAGGAATTGTGTTGGCGCCGGATGATATTGGGGATTGGGCGATATCACATGCGCAGGTGCCAGTACCTTTGCTCCTAGAAGATAGGTTGCGTATTTTTTTCGCATGCAGATGTAGCAAAGGCCTTTCTCGGACAACCTATGCTGATGTTAAAAGAGAGGATCCAACCGAGGTAATATATGTTCATAATGAGCCCATTCTGGATCTTGGGCGCCATGGAGCATTCGATGAATTTGGTATTATGCCAAGTGGAGTCATTGCCACTGAAGGAAAGATCTATCTGTATTACGGGGCATGGTCCAGACTGAATTCAGAAGCAGCTTTTCATAATGGTTGTGGTCTCGCAATCAGTAGCGACGGTGGGAAGACGTTTAGAAAATTTGTTGGGCCAATATTTAGTAGAACACACGACGAGGAATTATGGTCTAGCTCTCCGTTTGTATATAAAGTAGGCGATGAATGGCGATGCTTATATACTCATGCTACTGATTGGGTGCAAGTTGGTGATAAGTTTGAGTCTACATACCATATTAAGCAGGTAACGTCAGATGATGGCATTTTCTGGAGTCGTGAAAGACCTGTTGCCATAGAGCAAAGGTCGAAAAATGAAGCTATAACACGTGCGTGCGCGATCAAGATGGACGACTGTTATCACTCCTGGTTTAGCTATAGATCGATATGCGACTACCGAGATGGGGTTGGGGCATACAAAATAGGATATGCTAAATCCAGAGACGGAATCGAGTGGAAAAGAGATGATTGCTTGGCAGGACTTCCTCTTGGGGAGGCTGGCGATTTTGACGATAAAATGCAGGCTTATCCATATGTAATTTTTGTGGATGGCAGGTGCTATATGTTTTATAACGGCAATAGTTTCGGTGAGCAGGGCTTTGCCTGCGCAGAACTTATCACAGAATAGAGATTAATGCTTTGTCTCAAGAAAGAAAGATAGGCTGCTCGATAGCAGCGCTGGATTATTATCTTCCGGAAAATATTCTAGTTAATGATGCATTGGGAGTTCAGTTCCCGGATTGGGATATAGCCAAAGCTGAGAAAAAGATTGGGATCAAGCAACGGCATATTGCTGCTAAGGATGAAACAGCACTCGATTTGGGCGAGAAAGCTGCTCGTAAGGTTCTTAAACGAATTGATGGCGATGTAGATTTCATTTTATTTTGCACGGAAACACCTGACTATGCCATACCTCCCAATGCGACCCTTCTCCAGAGTCGTTTGGGGCTTTCTACATCTATCGGAGCTTATGATTTCAACCTTGGATGTTCCGGTTTTGTTTTTGGATTAGCTCAGGCAAAGGGACTTATTTGTTCGGGGATAGCAAGGCGCGTTTTACTTGTTACTGCTGAAACGTACTCAAAGGTTATTAATCCTCTGGATAAGGGGAATCGGATAATTTTTGGGGATGCAGCCGCAGCGTGTATTCTCGAGAAAAGCAATGAATCGGGTATAGGTGAGTTTGTTTTTGGAACCGATGGTTCTCAAGGTATGACACTTGCGATTCCTAATAGTGGAATGCGTAGTACGTGGGACCCTGAAGCTGCACTAATCAAAGACCGTAACGGTAATGGCCGGACTGAAAATGATTTGTATATGGATGGTCCTGGAATATTTAACTTTACCTTGGATCGTGTCCCGGAGCTTTATGCTCAAACTCTGGCCCGTAATGATCTTGATATAGAATCACTTGACTTGGTGCTTTTTCATCAGGCCAATCGGTTTATGCTTAACCATTTGCGGATGAAGATGCAGATTCCTGCTGACAAATTTGTAGTTGATATGGAAGGGACAGGTAATACAGTTTCTTCAAGTATACCAATCGCGCTCAAAAATATTTGCAACAATACGGACTGTACCCTCTCAATTCTGCTGGCAGGATTTGGTGTTGGCTTATCTTGGGCCGGCACAGTTGTTACGATAAATAGCTGTGGAGTATTATAGTGAAATATTCTGATTTCTATAAGTCTCTGGAAATGGCCATAGACACTACAGAGGATATTGGCGGTGATACCGTACTTTCTGATTTGGAAAGTTACGATTCGTTAGCCATACTCGGTATCATTGCAATGACCGATGGTTCGTTCGGAAAGAAATTGACGACTGAAGATTTTGCCAAGGTAACGACGGCTTTCAGTTTGATTGAAATAATTGGTCAAAATTATTTTGAGGAGGACTGAGACATGAAAGACGTCATTCTATGGGGATGCGGTTTACTTGCTGATTTAGCCTATTTGTATCTTACTGAAGACTCGGAATATACCGTTCGTGGTTTTGTAGTGGATGACGAATATAATGAAATTAGTGAATTACACTCACTCCCTGTTGTGTCAAGAAGTGAAGTTACGAAGGTCTTTCCTCCTGAAAAATATTTGGCGTTTGTTCCTATGAGTCAGAAGGAAAACGGTAACCTTCGCAAGAGTAAGTATTATGACCTCAAGGCTGAAGGCTATGCGTTTATTTCCTATGTTAGTAGTAAAGCCCAAGTTTTTTCACACACAACTATAGGTGAGAATTGTTTTATTCTCGAAAATAATATTATTCAGCATTATGCTTCTGTCGGTGATAATGTTATTATGTGGAGTGGTAACCATCTAGGGCATCATTCTTCGCTTGGCAGTCATAGCTTTATAGCTTCTCAGGTGGTTATCTCTGGGCGTGTAACGGTCGGTGAAAAATGTTATATGGGTGTTAATAGTTGTATTGGTGATGACTTAACAATTGCTGATAATAATGTGATTGGTGCAGGAGCACTGGTAATGCGTAGCACCAAGCTTGGTCAGGTATTTGTTGAAAATCCAACAAAAATTTTTCCGATGAATAGTGACCAGATAGTTCTTAAGTAGATTGAGTGTTTAGTTTAAGTAAATGTTAATAGGTTGACATTATAATTTCGACCTGAGGTTGCCATGTCAAAAAAAGATTATTCCGTCATTCAAAATCACTATGAAAAATGTCTAAAGGAGCATGGCCCGAATCATTTGGGTGTTGATTGGCCCAACGCAAAGGATTTGGCTACCCGGTTTAATGTGATGTTAGACGTAATCAGAAAAGATACAATTGCTCCCTGCTCTCTTCTTGATTTAGGGTGTGGCGTAGGGTTATTGGCTGAGCATTTAATTATAGCAGAGATGCTTGGTTCTGTGAATTATCGTGGAGTCGACATATCGCAACCAATGATCGATCAAGCTCGGAAAAACTATGCTTCATTGAATTTTGAGGCTCACGATATCCTAGAGTCTCCCCTTGAAAAAGAAAGTGTTGATTATATTGTCATGAATGGAGTTCTTACTGAGAAGCTTACTTTATCATATGAAGAGATGGAATTTTTTGCGCAGCGTATAATTCAAGCAGCATTTGAAGCCTCTCGTATTGGTGTGGCCTTTAATGTAATGAATCACCATGTTGATTGGCAAAGGGATAGTTTATTTCATTGGCGTCTTGATGATTGCGTTGGCTATATTATCAAGAATTTAACACGTCATGTGGTTGTGCGTATGGATTATGGACTTTATGAATATACAGTGTACTTGTATAAAGAACCTAATGTGTGAGTAATTGTTAAAGAATAAGATCGTGAGGGCAGGGCAGGTAAAAGGTGATCCAGCCACATTTTTCTGGATAGCAGTAGAAATCGACAGTCTCAATTATGTCCTTATAAACTTTTCGGTATCCATAAACACTGTCACTTTCTTTATAAGAAGGTAATCCCCCAACCACATCAAATCTCCCAGTGCTCACACCAACTCTGGAACATCAACACACTCCATATCTTGTACTGATTGTCCTTAATTCCGGTCAGGTGTTCGTTCCAAGCGAGACGAATTTCTCCCGTATTGAAGTAGCTTTCGCGGTCCAGACGATCCGGGGCGAGAAGTTCTTCGGCCCATCCGCGTAACGGTCCGCGCAGCCAGCTGTCGATGGGCACGCCGAAGCCCATTTTGGGACGTTCAATCATTTCTTGCGGTACGTATTTATACAGAATTTCACGTAAAATATGTTTACCCTGCCCGTTGCCTATACGCAAATGCATGGGCAGACGCTGAGAGAATTCCACAATCTCATGATCAAGGAAAGGAGCGCGGGTTTCAAGGCTGATACCCATGGCTGCCCGGTCCACCTTGGTCAGAATGTCGTCCGGCATGTAGTTGGCTGCATCCATGAACTGCATCCATGCGGTCAGATTTTCCTGCGGTGGCTGGCGGTTGGTATGTTGGAAAGGCCCTTTGAATTCGTTGGCATTGCGCACAACAGCTTCAGGGTTCAGCCAGATGGAAGTCAAGTCCCGGTAATATTCCGTTGCAGAAGATGCGCCCATTACATCAGCAAGTTTGTGAATTTTCTGGCCGGGTAGCCGCATCTGTAAAGCTGACGGCAGAAAAGGACCGTACATTTTAAAGACTTTGTTCCAGCTATGCGGTGGCACGGACGAAATCCAGCCTGCCAGCATTTTGCGTAGGGGAGCGGGGATATTTTTGAGCCTGTTCCATAGCGAGCAGCCTCTGGTATGGCGGTTATAGCCCGCGAAAAGTTCATCCCCGCCATCGCCGGAAAGGGCCACGGTTACATGTTCGCGGGTCATGCGTGAGACAAGGTGGGTGGGAATTTGCGAGGAATCGGAAAAGGGCTGGTCCCAGATTTGTGGAATTTGCGGGATGACGTTCAATGCATCCTTGGGTGTGACGTAGAGTTCGGTGTGCTCGGTTCCGATATGTTTGGCTACGGCCTTGGCATCATCCGCTTCATTATACGCTTCATCGTCAAAGCCGATAGTGAATGTTTTGACCGGGGCCAGTGCGCATTGTTGCATCAGGGATACGATGAGCGAAGAATCAACTCCGCCGGATAGGAACGCGCCCAGCGGCACATCTGAGATCATTTCCCGTTCAATTACTTTGAGCAGCAGATCTTCCAGAGTTTCGACAATCGCTTCGTCCGGGGCAGTGAAGATTTTGTTCTCAGCTTCACGGGCAGAGTCCAGCAGAGACCAGTAAGGCCGGGGCTCCATAAGCTTCCCGTCTGGTCGTAAACAGGTCCATGTGCCGGGCATCAAACAGAATGTGTCTATGAAAATTGTACGCGGGGCGGGCACGTAGCAATAGCGCAGATAAGCGGCCAGCGAGTCGCGGTCCACTTCACGTTTGAAATATTTTTTGTAACCCATGAGGGCTTTTAGCTCAGAGCCGAAAAGGAAATTATCGCCCTGTTTGGAATAATAGAGAGGTTTTTCACCCATGCGGTCACGGGCAAGCAGCAGGCAGTGTTCTTTGCGGTCCCAGATGGCTATGGCGAACATGCCGCTGAATCGTTTAAGGGCTTCTTCAAAGCCCCATTGCTCAACAGCCTCGAGCATGACCTCGGTATCGGAATGGCCGCGCCAGCCCGGGAATCCTTCTATCTGTTCAAGCTCCGCACGCAGGTCGCGATAATTGTAGATTTCGCCGTTGTAGACTGTAACGTAGCGGCCTGATTTGGAATGCATGGGCTGCACGCCTTCTTCAGTCAGGTCAATGATGGCTAAGCGGCGGTGATCAAGGCCCACTCCCCACTCTGGATCTGCCCATTGCCCGGAACCGTCCGGGCCGCGCATGTTCTGGGCGTCGCCCATTTTACGGGCTATGCGTTCCAGACGAGCTGCATCTGATGAATGAGTAAGATCAATAAAGCCAGCGATTCCACACATTTTTGTATGCCTCCGGCGGCCCTGCCGGGGGCCTTAAACCCTTTTTGTAAAAAGGGTTTAAGAATCCCAAAAACTTTTATTAGGGCTACGCCGTTTTAATTTATAAACCAGTTAACTACGCACGTTGTCGGCGAATTTGAGTCTGCCCTTGCCCAATAAATCGTGCAGATGGATCATGCCTGTGAGTGTGCCTTCTTCGTTTACAACGGGCAGCACGGTGATCTCTTTGGACTCCATTATGTCGAGGGCCTGCGCTGCGGACATGTCCGGGGTAATGCGCAGGGGATTCTCTATCATGACCGCGCTGGCGGAAATCATGCTGTCAAAGCTGCCGGAACAGACCATACGGCGCACATCGCCGTCGGTGATTACACCGGTAAGCTTTTTGCCAGCGGTCAAGGCAACAAGTCCTAGTCCGCCTTTGTCGAGCACACTTAATGCTTCGGAGAGGGGGGCGTCCTGTGGTGCGGAGGGGATGTTATCCGTGTGCATTAGTTCACTGATGCACAGGGTCAGCCTGCGTCCCAGTGATCCGCCGGGATGAAATTTCTTGAAATCCTTACTGTCAAAAGCCTTATGATCCATAAGGCAGACCGCCAGAGCATCACCCATGGCAAGGGCAGCAGTGGTAGATGATGTGGGAGCCAGTCCATGGGAACAGGCCTCGCAGGGAACTTTCGTTTGCACCACAATATCCGAGAGTCGTCCCATGGTGGAATTTATTTCCGAGGTGATGGAAATGATTTTTATTTCGAAAGAGCGGATAGCTGGAAGCAAGGCATTTAATTCATCGGTTTCACCGCTGTTAGAGATGGAGATGACCACATCTTCAGAGCGAAGCATGCCGAGGTCCCCATGGGCACCTTCTACCGGATGCAGGAAAAAAGACGGGGTTCCGGTAGAGGACATAGTGGCGGCTATCTTACGGCCCACCAAGCCGGATTTACCCAGTCCGGTGATGATAACCCGGCCTTTGCAGGCTGCCAGCATTTCTACTGCTTTGGCAAAGTTGAGGTCGAGCGATTCGCGGATAGAGGCCAGTCCTTTTTCCTCAATTTTAAGGACTTCCTTGCCTCTTATTATGAAGTCGGAAAGTTGTTTTTCGGTCATTTGATACCTATTTTACGAGCGTGGTGAGGTCGAAGATCGGGCCCATGATGGCGACAACAATAAAAGCGATGAGCATACCGATGAACAGGAGCAGCATAGGTTCAGCCAAAGCGACTACGCGTTTCATAAAGTTGTCCACATCCCTTTCAAATATGGTGCCCATACGTTGCAGAAATTTTCCCAGTTCACCGGATTTTTGTCCGGCGGTGAGAGTCAGGATGTAAATATCAGGATATATTTTTTGTTCTGCAAGCACTGCACTTAAAGATCGTCCGGTGGCGACTTCGTCGCGGGCTTCGGCCATTTTCTTTTTGAAAAATGTTGAATTTACGGCATTGGCGGAGCTTTCCATGCCCTGCACAAGGGGAATCCCGGCATCAATCTGGAATCCGAGAATACCTGAAAAACGAGCCAGAGTGGTTTTTTGCACTAGTGGCAGTTTCCAGAGCAGTCCGTCTATTTTTTCTCGGAATTTAGGGACAGACTTGTAGGCACTGACGAAAGCGAAAATTATGCACAGAGGAATGAGCAGGGCCATAGGTCCGAGGCTTTCAAGAGTGTTGCCTACTGCTACAACTATTTTTGTGGAAGTTGGCAGTTCGCCTTTAGCAGCTTTAAAAATTCCGGTGATTTTGGGCAGAACTTCGGAAAGCAGAAAATAGACCGCGCCCATACCGATCATCAGGATTACAACCGGGTAGACCATGGCGGTCATGAGTCTTCCGCTTACTTCGGCGCGTTCTTCTTCATACTTGGCGATGTTTTCAAGTACGTCGCCGAGTTTACCGACAGATTCGGCAACCTGCACCATGCCTACATAAACCTGCGGGAAAATTTTGGGATATTTGGCCAGACAGGACGAGAAGCTTTCCCCGGATTGAACCGCGTCGCGGATTTCCATCCAGGTGTGGCTGGCTTTACCGCCGCTCATGCGGGCCATCATATCAAGGGACTGGGCCAGCGCGGTTCCGCTCTGGATCAGGATTCCAAGGTAGTAAAAGGATTCACCCAGCCTTATCTTGCCGCTCATGGACATGGAAGCTGCGAAAGATTGGGTGGAGCTTTTCTCTTTTTGACCTGATTTGACCTGCTCAAGGCGCAGGGGCATCAACCCTTTGCTTTGCAGGGTAGCAAAAGCCTTGGACTGGGAGGAAGCTTCCACAAAGCCCTTTTTCTTTTTCCCTTCCTTGGTGACAGCTCGATATTGATAAGTAGGCATTGTTGGTTACATTCCTACTTAAGTTCAACTATCAGCGAGAGCATCTGGCCTTTGCGCTCCACGTCAATGGATATGGCTGATGCCCCGCCAAGGGAACCGTATACCTGTAGCAGCTTGGTCGGTCCGGTGATCATTTCGCCGTTCACGCGCATAAGTACATCGCCATTTTCAAGTCCCAGTTTTTTGAGCAGGGAATTGGTCCTGATATTAGTTACCTTAAAGCCTTGGGTTTTTCCGCCTTTGCTGTTGGGCTTGAACAGGGCCTGTTTAAGGAAGGCGTTGGGATCCTCAAAGACTTCTTTAGCTTCAGCTTTGTTGACGGTAATCTTATTTGTCTTGCCGCGTACTAGTTTCAGGCTCTGAACCTGATCCCACATAGCGACTTTTTTCTGTTCTCGTCCATATTTCCAGATAACATACTGGGGCTTGATTTCTGCCAAGGTCCAGCCTTCATGCTCATCCCCTTCGCGGAGGATGACTGTTTCTTTTTTAATTCGGAAAACTGCCATGTCGGTCTCCCCGGTAAGGATGCCGACCAGCATCCAGGTGGAGGGGGTAACTTTGGCTTTCTTCTGTATCTCAGCGGGGTTGTCCAAGCCGAGAACATTTTTCTCTAGAATAAGCTTTGAGTCTTTTTCAATTTTGCTGGCTGCATCAGTGGAAAAGGACTGTCCGAGAATGGGGGCAGTTGGCTTGGGCAGCGGGATAAAGGACGACACAAGATAAGCCGTGGCCAGCCCGAAGGTGAGCGGCCACAGCCATGCCGGAAATTTGGTGGCTTTCAGCTCCATATCAATAACAATATCCTGAATGTTCTCAGCAGGGACGATCTTGCTGCAAACTTAATTTTTTATATTTCGAGGAAATTCAGACTGCGGATACTATTCCTCTATTTCAGCGTAAGAATGGTAGTTGTTTTTAATCCACTTGTCCATCCCCTTGGTGTCGTGGTAAATGTCTAACCTTAATAATCTTTTTTTGGTAGTCTTAGCGGAACTGTAATAAAAGAGTCTCACTTTTCTGGAAAGCCGGGCACTGAAAACGTTCTGGGTGCCTTTGACTTTGTGGATATTCATGCCCGGAGTACCGGAGTCCTGCACATCAAAACGGATCAGAGTTTCAATTACTTTCTTGAACAGCTTAAACTGGGTTGAATAAACTTTTTCAAGGTCGGCGATAAAGCTGGGCATGGCTTCACTTTTGGTCAGCAGGGATTCGAGTATCTCTGTAACTTTCTCAAATCCTTTTCCAGCACTGCCGGTTTTGTCGGTTCTGCTCTGTTCTTCAAGTCTGCGCTGCTCATCCTGAAGTTGTTCTACTTCTTCTTCCAGTAACTGGTGATAGCCTTTGACATCTTCCATCTCAGCCATGAGGACGTTGACCTGTTCAGCGGTCTTTTTGCTTTTCCCAAGGTAGAAATGGAGCATGCGTAGCAGATGGTCTTCGGTCACCGGCTTGGGTATGAAGTAGGTGAAAACGTCGGATTGGGCTTCGTCTGTGGCCTCGGCGTCCATCCCGGTTAGAAGGATGACCGGAATATACGGATATTCCTCGCGAATGAACGGCAGAATATCCACACCACTCAACCCTGAACCTTCAAAATGGACATCTAGCAGGATTACATCCGGTTCTTCCTCGGATTCTTTGAGAAAGGCCAGAAATGAGACCGGATCATAGAAAGATTCGTGTTTTTCAAGAATTCCCGCGTCGCGAAGGATTGAAACAGTGTATTCATGCAGACGTGGGTCATCGTCTGCCAATACGAAAAATAAAGGATCCTGTTCCGGGGTCATTGTTCGTCTCCTGCTGCTGGGATAGCCCCTGCGGGCCCAAAGGTCCCAAGGGGGATTAGTATTGTTACTTCAAGGCCCTTAGCGCCTAAAGTGTCTGTGTTCTTGGCTGAAATGTCAAAGCCCATGTTGTCGCTGAAAAATTTAACGAAAACGGTTCCCTGTCCCATGGCTTTGCCTTTACGTTTTGCAGAGGGAACTGCCCGTTTGAATAGGTCTTGCAGGCTGTCTTCAGAAACTCCGCCGCCGGTATCTGCTACTTTTAAACGCGCGTAATTGCCTTGGACATCGGCGTTTATAGACAAGCGGGGCTTGAACGTTTTGAACTCTTCGCTGCCCTGGCGTAGTAATTCTATCTGGCGCAGTTCCATGGCGGTCTGGCTGTTTCTGATCAGGTTGAGCAGGATTTCCCATGTCTTGTAGCGATCCACAAGGATTTCTTCTTCTCTACTCTTCCAGTCTTTAAAATTAAATTGCAACTCAAGCCTTGTCTGGGAGTGTGTTTGGTCGTTTTCAAGCTTATCTGTAAGGTTTACGGCCAGTTCGTCAAGACCTATTAATTGGGGTTTGAAGGAAAGTCTTTTTTCAAGATCGCGCAGATGTTCGATTATGCTTTCTTCAAAGGGAGTTACGATCTGGTTGTAAAGTTCTCTTTCTTTGACCTTGGGCAGATCATTAACAATGGTATGAATTTGGGATTTCCATGAGTTCTGGAGGACCATCAATTCATCTTTAACCATGTTGGCCTGAGTGATCATATCGTCAGTAAGTTTTTCGGTGGCGACCATGAGTTCCAGCTGTCGGCGTCGCTGGCGTTCGTCACGGATGGATTTTTCTTTATCAATCTTTTCCCGGTCAGCCGGTGATTTACGTTTGGTCATGATGAACATGAAAATAATAGCTACAACGTACAGAGTCATGAATGAACGACTCAGGAACAGTTTTGAAGAAAAATTTCCGGTCATGTACAGCAGCCGGGAAAAAATAAAGGCAAAGAAAATATTAAAAAAACCAACATAGGTCATAGTTTCCCGGCCACCCAGTCGCCATGAGAAATAAAGGCTGGAAACAACAAGGAAAATACAAAAAATATAATGACGGGAAATGCTATCAGCGGCAAGGTCGAAAAGTACGTAGGCCAGAACATAGAAGACTGCCAGGGCTGGAAGTCGCCAACTTTTACTTTTTAGGCGTGCGTCTGGCCCATGTTCTGAATTGCCGGAGAGAATATCAATAATTTTTTTTAACATAATTAATGTGCCGGAAAATGGATTGTTTTGATGTCAGCTTCTTGTGCCGTAATACCGGGCTATGGGCAAGGGGTAGTTTTGAGTTCGGGCTTGACTTTTATACGTGCTGCTTTAACACAATCTGTTGGAAAGTGCGATTGCATTGCCTACAGCCGTGCTTTAAGGTGTTTTCAAAACTTCTTCTTGATAGTGAAGGATCTATGAATATAAAGACAATCATTCTGGCCTTGATAACTCTTGTGGTTTTGATTTCCGGTTGTACAAAGCAACCATCTCCCGCAACGGACGAACCTACGCTTGTCGCTGACGAGAGTCTTGATGTTTCCGAGCTTGTGGGAAAGGCTCCGCTCAGCTTAGCAGGATTTGTCGAATATGCAGCTTCCCAGCAATATTCTCCGCTGGACAGCATTTATAATCGTCCTCCTGATGATATGGCTGGAAACTATGTTGTGCAACTCAGCAAGAGTACCGAAATCGTCAATCTGGCTGAGGATGTGACAACTTACGTGCAGGAGGGGAATTCTCTTGCTGCCGGGTTCAAAAATGGTGTGGTTCGCATGTACGGCGGTCAGGGGTGTGCTGCTGTGCAGGCCGTTTCAGAACCGGTCAATTCAGTGTCCTGGTTTCCGGGGTCACCCTATCTGGCTGTTTCATCCGCTGATAATAAGTTTGTGGAAGTCTTTAATGTCAAAGAATGTGCAAGAGTGCGTGTTCATGATGTTAATAGCACTGTTGATATGTTTACCATTTCGCCGAGAGGCAGTTGGCTGGCACTGGTGGATGAAGCTCGCAGGCTCTGGGTCGGCCCTGCTGCCGGGAAACTTAACAAGATCGACCGTTTCTCTTATCAACCGCTTTCTTTGACTTTTTCCCATGAGGAGGGAATCCTCATGGGAGTGGATACCACCGGGAAAATGGTCATGTGGAGTCCGCTTAAGTTGACCCGTATCTTTGATCAGAAAATTGAAGGAGGGCCTTTTAAATCTGTAAAGGCTTACGGGCCCCATCTTAATATTGTTACTGAAAAGGGCAAGCGCTTCCAGTGGGATGTCAGCCAGCGCACCAAGTCCCCTTTTTATGAGCAGGAAGATGGTTTTTTTCTTAAAAATGGAGTTCTTTTTTACCGCTCCCCGCGTAAAACTTTTTCAAAAAAAGTTCAGTTCAAGCCTGTTTCTTTTGTTGTGGACCGCTCTCCTTCGGGAAAAGCTTACCGGGTTAAGGATATTGACGGTTCATTCAGATATTATTCTTCCACCAGCGGGGCTCCCCTAAAGGGGGAGCATGATTTTGCCGACTGGAAGAAAGTGAAGGTTGGGCGGGATTATGGTTTTTCAGAACGTGGCAGGGAATTTACTCTTGCCGTTCCCATTGCCCAGAGAGAATTTCAGAGGTTGTATTGCAGGTATATACCAAGTAAAGGGTATTACCTTTGGTGGGAAAAAGTTGCTCGCCCGGATGATTATTTCAAATCACGAGGTATGCTTCCCCGACGTGGGGGAATCGCTGCCGATTCACCTCTTGAATGGGAGCCGCTGGAAAGCAAGCGGACGGATATCAGGGATTGAATCCAGATTGGTTAAGAATAAGTAGAGGAAATTATGCAGAAAAAAAGAATTTGTATTGCTGATCTTAAAAAGAACCAGCGTGGTTTCAGTCTTATCGAATTGATGATTGTTATTGTTATTCTCGGCCTGTTGGCTTCCATGTTGGTCCCTAAAATTATGGACCGTCCTAATGAAGCCAGAGTAACCAAGGCCAAGATGGATATGAAGGCCCTGGATTCAGCTTTGAAGTTGTACAAATTGGATACCGGACGTTATCCCACCACCGAGCAGGGACTTCAGGCTCTGATTACCAAGCCCGAAAGCCGTCCTGTCCCCCGCAATTACCGCAAAGGTGGATATCTTGATTCCGTGACAGCTCCTGTTGACCCTTGGGGTTATGACTACATATACAGAAGTCCCGGCGAAGAGGGGCGTCCTTATGAGTTGATTTCTCTTGGTGCTGACGGCATGGAAGGCGGAGAAGATTATGACGCCGACATCAAGAGCTGGGAATAGTCGGGCTTAATAAAATATTATGAATACACATGCTGCCCGTCGTTTTTCAGGCGGACTGACTTTCATAGAACTTTTGATTGTTCTGTTTATTGTGGGCATGGGCTGGTTTACGCTCATGCCCAATCTTGATCTTGCCGGAGACAGGGGGGATGATAGTCTCAGTACCGTCAATGCCCTTATTTATGAGGCAAGGACGGAAGCAGTGGAAACCGATTCCCGGCAGTATGTGTATATTGATTTTGAAAATGGATTGCTGAAATGGAATGAAGAGGAAGTCCCTCTCCCTTCAGAAGTCTCCAGCGGACATTTTAATGAATATCCTATTGATGATAGTGGGGTAGAGTTTACTATTTACCCTGAAGGATTCAGTGACGAAGTGCGGTTGGTTTTTTCAGATGGTTTGACTGTTGTTCTGGACCCTTTGGCGGTTCGGTTCGGGGAGATATAGCTGTGGCTCGGAATAACGGTTTCTCCCTGATAGAGATCATTGTGGCCCTGACCATTGCCGCTACGCTATCCATCAGTTTTCTTGGTGTGCAGAGGCAGAGTGCGCTCATGGCCCAGTCGTCAAAAGATTCATGGAATGTACTGAATTTGTCGCAAGACATTTTGGCTCACAAATATCCTGACAAATTGAATGTGCTTTCTTCAGGGTGGGCTTCATGGCCCGGACCTCCTGAAGGAAGTTTCAGAGTGGGACTGGAGACAGTTTCCTCTTCAGGTAAAGGGTTCTATACTTTGGAAACCCGTAGCGATGACTACACCCTTGAGTGGAAGATTTACCGGGTTTCACACAAGAAAAAGCAGTTTTAATGAAATTTTTTCAACGCAGCCACACCCTTCCTGAATTTCAGGGAGGCTTTTCACTTATTGAAGTGCTTATCGGATTGGTCCTTTCCGGGCTGCTGATGAGTATGGTTGCTATGGTCTTGGGTCAGTCGATCACCAACAACGAAGTGGTCCGCTCCAGTGCCGGGCTTTCTTCGCGTATGTTTACCCTGCGCCGCATTCTGCATCGGGATTTGCAAAATACTATCCCCGGAAGACCCGTCGGTGTTGAGAGTGACGGATTCAGCCTTGAATCCAGCCATAATATTTTGTTGGAAGGTGCGGGACCTATTATTGTGAATTGGGATTTTTCTTCAAATATGGTCCGCAGATATGAGAAGTCACCTGATTTGGACTTTGAGAATTCCTTTCTTTTTATGCGCGGGCTTGAATCATGGGGAATTGAATTCCTAGATGCTGATAAAAATATCTGGATTTCTCGTTCGCAGCAGAGTGCCCGGGCTATGAGTGGTAAGTCTACGGTAAAAGCTTTCCGGCTTAAATTAAGGTTTGAGGACGGCAAGGACGTGATGCTTGTCGAAAGGATTCCTTATGCAACGGAATAGTGTCGACAATAAATCAAGAGGGGTGGTGCTGGTCATTGTGTTGGTGCTGTTTATGGCTTTGTCCGGTCTGACCTTGATGACCATTGAGATCAGTTCCCGTGGGGCTGTGGAGGCCAGCCGCGTTCGCAGTGAATATGAAGCGGGGTTTATGGCTGAAGAAGCACTTTATATGGTTTATGACCTGCTCAAGGATGACAAGACTCCTTTTTCGGATGCCCCGAATGAAAAATGGGCTGATGAATTTACTGACGACGGTCTTGAAATTGAAATTGTGCCCTGCAATGCCAAGATAAATATCAATACTCTGATAAAAGGCAGGGACAGAAAAAGGATTTTTCAAATACTTTCCAGTGTTCTTCCTCAAGGGCTGGATGTGAGAACTATGGCAGGCAGTCTTGGAATTTGGAGCGGAATCAGTGTAAATCCCAAGCTGCAAAAAATGGATATTTTTTTCTATGCCTCGCAATATCCATCTTATATGCCGCGTGGCAATCAGTTGAGAACACCTGAGGAAATCTTTTTGATTCGCGGCTGGGATGAGTTAGATCGCGCATGGGTAGATGAGACCTTTACCGTATGGGGGGCTGGCAAGCTCAATATAAATTTTGTCTCTCGTGAGATTCTGCTGGCTTATTTTCCGGAATTGGGGAAGAGGGTTGACAGGATCATGCATTGGCGGAGAACAAGAGGGTTTACCGATATCAGTCAGGTACTTTCGTTTGCCGGGATAGCGTCTGACTCCAATTTGTATAAAAGTATGTCTAATGAAATGAGCGTTAAGTCAGATTTTTTTGAAGCCAGAGTTTCCGCTACGGTTGGTGATTGCACTGTGGTCAAAAGGTATATAATTTCCCGGCAGAGTTCTTTTGATGTAGGCGAACCTAAGCTGATATATCAGAATGATATTTCCGTAACCTTCTCGGATGATCAGTAAATAGACAAACACACTGCTAGCAGGTATAGGACTAAGCCATAGATGGCCTTTAAAAAGACAGTATATATTCTTTCATTCAAGGGAAATGAGCACCAGTGGATGATGTTTGACGGCAAAAGCCTTACCGAATCGGAAGGGCCTGCTGAAAAGAACAGACATCCCGTGGTTGCGCTTTTGCCTGATCCACTTTTCTTTTTCTTCAAGCCCCGTGGGGCTATCAAGTCCCGTCACGCCAAATCCGCGACCATGATGCAGATGAACTATTCCTTTCCTGTGCAGGAAGATGAGTTCAAGGTCTTGCGTCCGTCCGGAGATGCTGTACTCGGCTACATCGGTCATGATTTGTTGGATCGTTTTCTGGAGCGGCACCGCGATGTCCTTGCAAAAGCAACGGTCCTGACCTCCGCTTTTACCGTATGTTGGAGAGCGGCGGTTGCAGAAGGTTTATCTGTCTGGAGCTGGAAAGGACAGGGCATGCGAATTCTGGCTTGCGGGGAAGAACTGACTTATTTTCGCGGTGGCGATGAAGAATTCAAGAGTAGGTTTGAGCGACTCGGGTTGGACGGAGAGCCGGAGCTGATGGATCTGGATAAGGCCTGCGAGGTTTTTGCTAGAAAGAAAATTCGTTGGGCCAGACTTAATCTGGTAAACGGCACCCGGTCCGGTTCTGACAAGTCCGTAACAATTGACTACAAGCCTTACGCGGTTGCAGCTGTGCTAGTTTCGTTGATAGGTCTACTCTTTGTTGCCGGGCAGTATAACCGCTGGCAGCAGAGCCAGCAGCAGGCTGAAGAGTGGCGTGGTAAGTTGAAGGAAGTTTACGTAAGTGCCCTTGGTCCCAATCATGGATCTGATCCCTATGGGAAAATTTTGTATAAGCTGGATCAGCTGAAGAGCGGCGGTGACGGCGGCGGGGTAGATGTACTCGGTCTGTTAGCTGTGCTCAGTAACAGTGCCCCGGTGGGTATTGAGATTGAAGGTTTTTCCCTTGGTGCGGATTCCGGTAATATCCGGGGCAAAGTCAGCAGTTACGAAGAACTTGATGCCATGATGGAAAAGCTGGCTGCAAACAGTCAGTTTAATTTTGTTCTCGAACAGGCCACCAACATTGAAGGCGGTATCAGTATCAGCCTGCGTGCTGAATATAACCGCTAATCTCAGGTAATATAATGGATCTGGAAAGATTTTACATATGGCAGGATTGGCCTGCTGAGAAACAGAAGCTTTTTTTTACTGCTCTGGTTGCAGGCTGGGCACTGATCATTTTCATGATCTGGTCCGGTTTTAGCGATTCCCAGTCCAAGGCTGAACGGATTACACTTTCCAGTAAGCAGAAATATGCTAAGGTTGTTCCGCTGGTAGAGCAGCTCAAGGCCGGGGAATCTTCCCGTGGCGCGCTTGTTGACCGTGAACCAATGACCGCAGCCCAGCAGGTGATCCGTGATCTTGGATTGGACAGCAGGTTGACTTCACTGCGTCCGTTGCAGGCCGGGGCTAATTCGGGCCAAGGCGTGCAAGTGCTGCTTGAATCCTTGAATTTACCGGAACTGGTGGCCCTGTTGCGTGATTTCAATGTTCGCGGAGCCTTGAAGGTTACAAATTTCAATATCAATCACAGGCTGGACTCCCCTGAGTTGGCTGATGTGCAGATCATTCTTTTCAGGTAAGGCGGCCCGATGAAATTCATTCCAAATATTTCCTTTAAATTTTCTTTTAAGAAGGCGATCGGGAGCTTTTTTCTTTTTTTGGCAGGGCTGATTCTCGGTGCTTTTTTATTCATGCCTTGGGAAATTGCCTGGTCGCAGGCCTTCAAACTGGCTGATTCTAAAATTTCCAAAGCCACTATTCAGTGGGGAGATTTTATCAGTGCCGGACCTTTGTCATTTGAAGTCACCAATGTTTATGTGACCACCCAAAAAGGGTTGACCGTTACAGTGCCTCAACTGGGCGTATCACTCGGACTCTCCCCGCTTGTTGAGGTTCGGGTTAAGACCGGCCCGACTTTGACTGCACGGTTGTTCCAGACCAAATCCCTGACCCTTGGTGGGGGCGTAGACCTTGCCAAGCTGGTCCAGATGGACGGATTGGGTGGCAAGGTGCGCATAACTTCCGATGTGGGCTTTCCTTCATGGGGTGCTCCGCCGCGCACAGGCAGTCTTGTGGTCCGTTCCAACGAGGTCGAAATCCCCGGCGGGCTAATTGCCGAGGATGTCAATGTGAACGCTGTGCTGGCCGGGAAACAGTTTCAATTAAACTCTTTTAGTTGTGGTCAGCCTATTCCGGTAACCGCCAAGGGTAGTGCAACTCTGGATTGGAAGCGGTTGCCGAATTCCTCCTACACTATCAGCGGAACCACTACTTTCGGAACCACTGAGCGTCAGTTTTCCAAGTCCGGCAAGCTCAACAAGTATCTTAAATTCTAGTTTTAGCGCGTGATTTTAAGGACGTGTTCGGTTATCTTTAGTTCAGGATTAACCGTAATCTTTTTGTGCGGGTGAATAACAGATGATTTCCAATAATATTCTTTCTTTTGCCAAGTCAGTGCTTTGCGAAGTGCTTGAGCCGGGCTGCGTAGCCATTGATGCTACTGTGGGCAACGGTTATGATACTGTTTTTCTCTCAGAAAAAGCCGGGGCTGGCGGCCATGTTTTTGGATTTGATATTCAGGAAGATGCGGTCAAGCAGACCGAGCAGCGGCTGAATGAGGAATGTCTTCCCGAAAATTGGACTATCTTTCATTCCGGGCATGAAAACATGCTCGAACTTATTCCCGCAGAATTCCATGGGCGTGTGAATGGGGTTATGTTTAATCTCGGCTTCCTGCCGGGCAGCGACAAGACTGTTATAACAAAGTTTGATACGACATTAGCAGCTATTAAGGCTTCCCTTGAATTACTAGCCAAGGGCGGAATACTTTGCATCGCCATCTATGCCGGGCATCCCGGAGGAGATGAAGAGGATGTCGCCGTGCGCGAATACTGCACAGGGCTTGATTACCACACCTACCGGGTTATCCAGAGTGAAATGGTCAATAAACCCGGGTATCCCATTCGTATGCTATTTGTGACTAAGCTTTAGTTTTCTGACTGATTCCATCAGCTGTGTCTAAAACTGCTGAACGCCTCCGGCGTTTAGCAGTTTTTTTATTTCATTTTTGTAATTATAGCATTCTTTGTGTGTGCAAGCGGGCAATCATTAACCCTCATTCTTCTTGTTCTGAATGTGGTGAAGTGGGGTATTATGATTCAATGTCATAAGCAGAAGAAATTTAAATAAGATCTTTAGTGTTATAATTTGCTGTTTTGAAATATATTTTTACAAATAATTTGTTTTGTTCACTCTTATTGTCTTATATGGTTTAGTGTGTGTAACTCATTGAAATAAAACTGTTAATTGTGAAGTGCGTTAGTTGTGGGTGCTTTTTTATACATGGTCTGTACGTATAATTTTACAATTTTGGAAAAAGCAAATCCGGTTTTTCTTGAAACTAAATCATAATTCGACTAAATGTTGCTAAAAACAATAAGAAATGAGGTATTAGTAATGGGAAATTGGTCAAAGTCTAATGATGTTTTAGGTGCTGTTAACAGAGGTAACGCAATAGAATCCGGACTATGTACTCTGTGCAGGGCCGACTGTCAGGGTAAGTGTGAGACATGGTTGTCATCTGTTAGGGGCAGAGAGATGCTCTACCCACGTGATTTTGGCCTGGTTACCGCGGGAAGCGGCAATACCACTCATGTGGGGGTTTCCTATAACTCAATGCGTATTCAGGGAAATAGCTACGGAGCATCTGGTATTTCGGGAGCCAACGGAGATTGTCTTTTCACAGATGTAAATCTTGAAACCTCATTTGGTGCTGAGGAAAAAACAAAATGTCGGGTACCCTTCATGACCGGGGCACTCGGATCGACTTTTATCGCAGCCAAATACTGGGATTCTTTCTCCGTTGGTTGCGCCCTTGTGGGAGCCCCTATTGTTGTTGGGGAGAATGTTGTTGGTGTTGACCGTAAATCCGAGATTAACAACGGACGGATAAGCAGCGCGCCCGAGCTTGACCGCAGGATTGATACATACATGCGCTATTATGACGGATACGGCGCAATTATTGTTCAGCTTAATGTTGAGGATACCCGTAACGGCGTGGCGGAATACGTGGCCGAAAAATACGGTGATAAAGTCATCATTGAATTGAAGTGGGGACAGGGTGCAAAAAATATTGGTGGCGAAATTGAAGTCACCAGCCTTGATTACGCCCTTTTTCTTAAGGAACGCGGTTATCTTGTTGACCCTGATCCTGAAAAAAGTGAAGTGCAGGAAGGGTTTAAGCGTGGGGCTATCCATAGTTTTGCCCGCCATAGCCGACTCGGCTATACCGACCTCAGCTCCTATGAGCAGGTCCGTGATGATTTTATGAGCTCTGTTGCTTATTTGCGCGGATTGGGCTTTAAACGTATTTCCCTCAAAACCGGCTCTTACGGCATGGAAGCTTTGGCTATGGCCATCAAGTTTGCCAGTGAAGCCAAGCTTGACCTGCTGACCATTGACGGTTCCGGTGGCGGAACCGGAATGTCCCCTTGGAATATGATGGAATCATGGGGCGTTCCTTCTATTCTGCTGCATGCCAAGGCTTATGAATATGCTTCCCGTCTTGCCGCCAGAGGCGAAAAAGTGGTTGATCTTTCGTTTGCGGGCGGTTTTGCTAAGGGTAGCAATATCTTTAAGGCTCTCGCCATCGGCGCGCCTTACACCAAGATGATCTGCATGGGCAGGGCTATGATGGTTCCTGGATTTTTGGGTGCCAACATTGAGGGCGTGCTGCATCCTGAACGTCGTGAAGCTGTCTGTGGTAACTGGGACAAACTGCCGGCGTCCATCAAGAAGTATGGCTCCACGGCTGAAGAAATTTTTGCCTGCTATGCCGATGTAGAAGCCAAGGTAGGCAAGGCAGAAATGAAGAACATCCCTCTGGGCGCGGTAGGAATATGGTGTCTGGTGGATAAGCTCGGTGCCGGACTTCAGCAGCTTTTGGCCGGAGTGCGTAAATTTGAACTTGAGTCAATTTCTCGTGATGATATTGCTTCCGGTAACCGGGAAACCGAGCGGGAAACCGGCATCAAATTTATCACCGAGATCATGGATGAAACCGCTAAGAAGATTCTTGATATGTAAAATTTTCGAGAATTCTCAGACTTTTTCCATAAGAATGGAAGTTGTTAAATACGAATAAAAAAAACGGGCCTGAAATTTCAGGCCCGTTTTTTTATTTAAGTTCGTTTAGTTATTAAAAGAATTCTTTTACAACTTCCACAACCCGATGGGCGTCTCCCTCGGTCAGGTGCGGACCCATGGGCAGGGAAAGCACTTCGTTGTGAATCGCTTCACTGATGGGCAGCGAGAGTCCTGCCATATCCTTGTACGCGCCCTGCTTGTGCGGGGGGATGGGATAATGGATGGAAGCCTCAATTTTGTTATCGGCAAGATGCTTGATCAAGCCGTCGCGGTCCTTGCTGCGCACAACGAAAAGATGCCAGACAGACTGCACGTCTTCGGAAATAGTCGGAAGAACCAGCGGCGTGTCCTTGAGTCCTTCAAGATAGATTCCGGCAACGGTCTTGCGGGTCCAGTTCCAGTTATCCAGTTTGTCCAGCTTTACGCGTAGGAATGCGGCCTGCATTTCATCAAGCCTGCTGTTGAATCCTTTGCATTCGTGGACATACTTTTCAGTTGAACCGTAGTTGGCGAGTTTACGCACTCGTTCGGCGATCTTGTCGTCCATGGTGGTTACCGCGCCGCCGTCACCGAAGGCTCCGAGATTTTTGCCGGGGTAGAAGCTGAAGGCAGCAGCATGACCGAGTGTACCGGACATGCCCCCTTTGTAAACCGCGCCGTGAGCTTGAGCCGCATCAGTGACTACGAACAGGTCATGCTTTTGCGCAAATTCCATGATCGGGTCCATGTCCGCGGGCTGGCCGTAAAGATGGACCGGGATGATGGCCTTGGTAGCCGGGGTAAGTGCAGCTTCAAGCTTGGCCGGGTCCATGTTGTAGGTGGCTTCTACCGGTTCCACCGGGACGATGTTCGCTCCGGTGCGGGTTACCGCCAGCCAGGTGGCAATAAAGGTGTTGGAAGGCACAAGAACATCATCACCGGGACCTACTTCGGCGGCACGCAGGACCAGCTCAATGGCTTCCAGTCCGTTGCCGCAGCCGATGCAATGTTTTGCTCCGGTGTAGAGGCCGAATTCGTGTTCAAAGGCTTTTACTTCATCGCCGAGAATGAACCAGCCAGATTCGAGAACCCGTTTAGCTGCTGCATCCATTTTCGGAGCCAGTGCCTGGTAAGTCCAGCCGACATCGAGAAATTTAATCTGCTTCATTTTCTTTTACCGCCTTCATGAAATCATCATAGCTGTAGTAATAATCGCTCGGATCGTAATATTCCGAGGCCAGCACCAGACATACGGAACCGGAGGAGAAGTTTTCGAGCTCACGCCAGGTCATGGTCGGAATATACAGTCCGTAATAAGACCTGTTCAGTGAGAACTTGGTCTTGGTTTTGCCGTCGTCCAGAACGACATCAAAGCTTCCTGAAGCAGCGATAATATACTGCCTGAGCTGCTTGTGGGCGTGTCCTCCACGGGTTTCTCCACCGGGAACGTCATATAGATAGTACACCCTTTTGATATCAAAAGGAATATGGCGACTGTTTTCTATAAAAGTGAGGTTGCCCCTGTTGTCCAGAATCTTGGGCAGCTCAATAATTTGCGGTATGTCTTCTTTGATCATTTTCTGTCCTTCATTTCCAGTTCGACCAGTCGGATATATTTCTGAAAGGTATAGAAAAAACCGTGCAGGGCGACGATGAATCCGGCCCGTCCGTCAAGGAACCCTGCTTTGAGTATATACTGTTTGAAAAATTTGCCAAATCCATGGCCCAGTGCCGATGCTAGGGAACTTCTCCTGCCCCGTGAATAAAGGTCTTCGGCAGCATCCTGAGTGTAGCTGTTAATCTTATCCAAATGCTGGAAAAAGTTTTCGTAGGGGTAATGGATGATGTCCCCGGCAACTTCTCCGGCCTTGTTTTTTGGGCGCAGTTCTTCGTGAGGCCTGATGCCGCCGATGGTGATGCCGTCCCGTTTGTAGATGCGGAAAAGTTTGTCCGGGTACCAGCCGCTGTGCATGATAAAGCGGTCCAGATACCATGAACGACGCGGGCAGTAGTATCCATCTACATCAGCCGGGCTTTGCAGTTTTGCAATGATGGATTCGCGCAGTTCCGGGGAGATAATTTCGTCCTGATCAATTGTCACCACCCACGGGGTGGTTATCTGGGTCAGCGCAAACCTGTGCTGTTCAATGGCTCCATTCCAGTCATTGTGCACTACTCGAGCATTGTGCTTGCCTGCGATTTCAAGGGTTGCGTCCGTAGAGCCGGAGTCGATGATCAGTATCTCGTCGCAGAAAGATAGGCTTTGCAGACATTCATCGAGTAGTCTTGCGCCATTATATGTAAGTACCAGTCCGGTGATTTGGGTCATTTGCGCCTTTTATTTTCAGAGAATAAAAAAATGCATCAGGTCAACCTACGGATTGTAGGCAGACCCACGGCGCGCGTCAAGATTTGATGCACTCTTGCGCTTTTAAGATTGAAAGGTTTTGCCTCCGACGGCTTAAACCCTTTGAAAAGGGTTTATTACACTGTCGTTATCCCTAAGACTCGAAGCGAAGCTTCTCGCCTAAGGGCTAATGCAAGAATCCCAAACTTTTTTAGTAGGGCTTCGCTGCTTCGAATTACTAACTGTCGTAAGTAAAAAAAGAATAAGTTTGAGTGATTGGGTTTACGTCATCTTCGGTTCGATTGCATGGGCAATCTGGAAGGCGCGGTTGGCCTTAACCCGTCCGGGGGAGCCGAGGTATTTTAATACTCCGCCCACTTCGCATTCGAGCATATCTTCCTCATCTGTATCCAGCAGCAGGAGATCGCCTTCTTCGAGATTGAGCAGCTGACGTCCGGTTATTTTGGTTTTGCCGAGGCGAACCAGCAGATCTACCGGAGTTTCAAGTAACCTTTCTTTGAAACGGCTGACCCAGACATGGTCGATTTCCAGACGTTCAGACTGGAAGGATGCGTGCAGCTTGGAACGGATTGGTTCCAACGTGGAGTATGGTAGACAGACGATGAGTGAACCGATGGCGTTTTCCAGTTCAACTTCAAAGGTAATGACCACAACAACGTCAGAAGGCGGAACAATGGCCGCAAACTGCGGGTTGACCTCTGAGCGGACCAGTTCGAGGTGAACCTCGTGTACCGGACGCCATGAGTCTTCAAGGTTGGAAAGGGCGATTTTTACAACCCGGTCTACAATGGCCTGTTCAATGGGCGTGAAATCACGGCCTTCAACCTTGGGCTGGGAGCCGGAGCCGCCGAAAAAGCTTTCAACCAGCGCGAATACCAGACGGGAGTCAACTACGAGAATGGCGTTACCGCGCAACGGGTCCATTTTAAAAATGGAAAGCGATGTCGGAACAGGCAGGGAACGCATGAAGTCCCCGAACTTGGACATATCGATGGAAATGGGGTTGATGTCCACCCTCTTGCGCATGGTGTTGGCAAGGTTGTTGGTGGCCAAGCGCGCGAAACGGTCATTGACGATTTCAAGAACGGGCATACGACCGCGGATAATGCGGTCCTGATTGGCAAGGTCAAAGGAGACAACACCGGAATCATCATCCGGTATGTCCTGCTCCGCTTCAACCTCTCCGCCGGAAAGGCCTCTTAATAGAGCATCAACCTCATCCTGTTGGAGAATTTTACTCATGCTTTAAAACCCGTGTCAGTTATCGTTGGTACATCAATGACTACAATTAGCCATTTTTGCCCGCAAAGTAAACGCGCAAGCCGATATGTATTGTATGTATCGTCCTAAAAAATAAAAATCTTTAGCTAAACTTTAATATGCCAAGGTTCAAAGCGTACTCCGAGCAGGTTGTTTTCCGGGTAGCGCAGTTGCAGATAGCCGTGCTCGCGTAGTTTGACGCAGGTTCCTGTCTCGGCGAAACGGGCACTGAAATTAGCGGCTCCAAGCCCTTTTTCACCCACATCAAAATCACCTACCGCGTGGTAGGAGTAGCCCGGAGGGGCCAATGAACGCGAAGCCAGTGATAGGTTGCCGCCAGTGGACTCCGTCTTGGAAAGAAAAAGTGTAAACTGTTTGACCACGCCGCGTACCCCGGAGGTCAGATATACTTTGCTGCCCAGCTCCTTGCGGATTTTGAGATATTTTTTATGCGGGTCGCCCCGGTAGAGAAAATTTCCGGTGCGCGGGATTTTGATCAGTTCCTTGCGGGAGATGGAAACAGTCAGCTTGTCCACGGGCTTTTCCCCGAAAAAACCGTAATCATGGGCGTCAAAGTGGAAGGTGCTGTCCAGAAATGTAAGCTCCTGCTGGGTAAATCTGCCGATGGAAGAATAATTGCGTGCAAATTTCAGGGTATCATCAAAGCTGAGTACGCAAAAATTACCGAAGCCGACAGTGCGCTGTACTCGGCGCAGTCTGTTTAGTGATGATTTGAGCAGGAGGAGTTCTTTTTTATTGAGAACAATATCTCCGGGCTGCGGCTTGTCGAAGTTAGCCATGCGGTGCAGGTAATCCTTGAGATCCTTTTCTTCCACTGTTCGGGCCATTTCCTGCGCATCGGCATAGCTGGAGAATCCGCACAGCCATGCGGAGGCGGAGACTTGGCATATGGATTTCAGGAATGTTCTTCTGTTCATAAGGATGCGTCTGCCCGGATCAGGTTAAGTTCAGCAGGTCGACTGTTATATAAAACAGAAATGGAGTTGTGAAAAGGGAAGGAGGATAAGAAAGGTTCAAGAAATAATAAAGCGCGGTAAGTAAAAATACTTACCGCGCTTTCTCTACCAATGAAAATGTATTGTCTAAAACTCTATTTACCGCGCTTGGTCCAGAGCTTCATTTCTTTCATTTTCTTACGGCGTTCACGCTGCAAAGATTTGCAGACCAGAGGGGTCTTTTTCTTCATGCCGTATTTTTCGCGGTATTCATCAGGGGTCAGACCGTGGGAAGCAAGGTGCTTCTTGGTGATGATCTTGAAGGATTTTCCGCATTCGCAGCAAACAATGGATTTTTCCTTGATGGATTTCTTGGGCTCGCATGCGGGAGCTTCTTCCTGCGCGGGGAGGGAGTTTTCGGCAATAGCCTGAATTCCGGCAGACAGTTTGCGGACCATGGAAGTCATCTCTTCTTCACTCATGGTTCTTACGCTTGCCTGTGCTTTGACTATTTCCAAAGCTTCTTTCAGATAATCTTCCACTTGGAATCTCCTTTCAGGATTATTTTTTCACTAACTTGGCGTTGGAAGAGATATGGATAAAGTACTTTGTAGTAGCTGTCAAATATATTAGATCGAATTATGCAGAGATTTTTGTAAATATATAAAAGATGCATGGATGGGAGTATTGTTATTTTATCCAATTAAGTTTTTTACAGTCTAAAAGTATGTTTAAAACAGATAAATTTCGAAAAAAGAAAAAAATACCGAACGTTATTTTTTAAAACTTAGTTTGTCTGGGGCTGTTTCGAGAAATGCGCATAGGCGAGCATGAGTGCCTACTCGCATAGATGAGGATTGGATTTGCGGTATTTGTATTGCGGGTGTACCCCGGACGAAGATTAATTATTGTTAAGCCCTGTATAATCATATTAACCTGTTTACGGTTTTGCCTGCCGGGGGAATGATTGCTGTTTTGAATAAAATTCTGTGTTCAGTTCTTTGTTTTTTTCTTTTACCATTATTTTGTTCCGGGTGTATCTGGGGGACTGCCGCTGTGGTCGGAGTGGCTGTGCTGGGGGCCAATGTTAATGAGTATCAGGAATCACAGACTCCGCGTAATGCCACAAAAGATCTTGATGAACATCTTGAGCAGAAGCGCAAAGTGGACGAAGCAATTTCGAGAAGTAAAGAATTTCCCCCTGATCCTATTGATACGGATGAGATCATTGAAACCTATGCCAACCCGACTATTGAAGATTAGGCGCGAAATT
Source organism: Marinifilum sp. JC120 (assembly GCA_004923195.1). Classification (NCBI taxonomy): domain Bacteria; kingdom Pseudomonadati; phylum Bacteroidota; class Bacteroidia; order Marinilabiliales; family Marinifilaceae; genus Marinifilum; species Marinifilum sp. JC120. The sequence continues at coordinate 129,941 of RDSB01000004.1, forward strand.
TTACGCTGCTGTTGCCAAATTTTATAATGCATTCACAATGATTTGACTTGCCTTAATCTTTTCCCAAAGTGTATCTTTCCCTTATTCATCTAGCTTAATTAAAACGAACTTAAAGGGGGCAGCATGTCCGGACAGACAGCGAAGAATACTGTTCTTGTGGTTGAAAACAGTAATACTCAGGCAAGAATAATTACCGAACATATAGAATCCATTACACCTTTTGATACCATGGTGGTCAATTCCATGGATGAGCTTGAAAGTAAGCTTGAAGATAATGGTAATGATGTTTTTATCGCAGTCCTGAACTTGAATATCAAAGGGGCCCCTGACGGGGAGGCTGTGGATTACGTTCTTTCCCGTAAAATCCCTTGTATTATCCTCACCTCTACCTTTGATGAAGAGATTCGTAACCGTTTTATTGAGAAAAGTGTGCTGGACTATTTTAATAAATCCAGCCGTGAAGATCTTGAAGAAATGGTCGACCTTATCCACCGCATACATTCCAACCATGAAATCAAGGTGGTAATAGCTGAGGACAACTCTACTGCCCGCAAGATTATGCAGATGTTGCTGGAGCGGCTCAACTTTACTGTGCTGGCCGGAAATGACGGAGCTGAGGCTCTTGAATTGATTAAAGCCAACCCGGATGTGCAATTGCTGCTTACCGACTATGAAATGCCTAATTTGGACGGCTTTGAGCTGGTCAGTGAAGTACGCAAGACCCACAGCCGCGATCAGATGGGAATTCTCGGTGTTTCGGCTCATGATTCCGGGGCCATCACTGCAAAATTTCTCAAACGTGGAGCAAACGATTTTCTCAAAAAGCCCTTTGAAGTTGAAGAATTCTCATGGCGGGTGACCAACAACCTCAACGAACTTGAGAGGGTTCGTTCCATCAAAGACGCTTATAGCCGTGATCCCTTGACCGGTTTTTCCAATCTCAATTTTTTCCTTGATAAGGGCCGTGAGCTTTTTGAAGAATCCACTAAAAAAGGTAATACGCCTGTTGTTGCAGCTTTTAGCGTAGATGACATGCTTGAAATCAACAGCCAATACGGCTGGGACGGCGGTTTTGCGGCTATGAAAAAGGCATCTTCCCTTTTGGACCAACATTCCCTTGGCTGGCTGCTGACCGCACGCAGTGATTGGGGTTTCTATATTCTTGCCGAGGACCTTGAAGCGTTGAAGCGTGATCTTGGTGCGGTCAAAGCGGCTCTTGCCAGCTCGCAGATTGTGTCCGGTGCCGATAGGTTCATGGTCAGCGCATCTTTTACCATCAGCAAAGAGTCCGGTGCAAATCTTGATGCTACCGTGAGCAAGGCCGCAAAGGTTTTGAAGGATATTCAAGGTAAGGGTGTGAATGGATTTAGCTTTGCTTAAGATGCCTCCGGCGGCCAGAGAAACCTTTGGAAAGGTTTCTCTGGACTCTTCCAAACTTTTTTAGCGGGGCTTGCCGTTTTGTATGTGAAAGTATAGTAGAATTAAGCCTGCAATATCGAACCTGATCTTGCAGGCTTTTTTGATTTCTCTGTTCTAGGTTTACGGGTGCAGATTCATTCGCTATGATTTCCCCATGCTAGTTTTAAAATGCTCAGCTTGTAGGCGCAAGTTGTGGAAATATTATAAGATAGGGCAGGGCGAGGTTCACCGCTGTCACAAGGAACGGATTAAGAAAATTTGGAATGCCGAGGAACGTGACGGCAAGGTTTATTGTCCTTGCGGAAAAGCGTTCGGCATAGACCGTGGTACTTATTGGACCATGGATAAGAAGGCGTTTACGTATTCAGGGACGAAGACGAATAAATGATCTGAAGCCATATGAAAATCATAAAGCCCGTAGTCTCAGAAGAGATTACGGGCTTTATTTAATGCAAATTTTAAGGGCGAAGCGGCGAAGCGATATTGAAAAAGTTTGGGATTCTAAAACCCTTTTCAAAGGGTTTTAGCCGCCGGAGGCATTTAATTCCGCAGAGTAGTAAGCAAGCGTACAGGGTGTGTAAAAACTCCAAGTGCTCCAGAAATGTCGGTTGCTACTAGGTCGGCGGCTCGTGCGGCTTTCATGGACATGCATTCGGCCCCGGAGATGATGATGCTCAGGGCGGCTTCTTTGAGCATGAGCATGTCGTTGCGTCCGTTGCCGATGCAGGCGCATTTTTCAATGCCGAGTGTTTTTACATATTCAAGCTTGGCCTTGTCTTCCGGGCTGCCGCTGATGATGTGGATGGTCACGGGCAGGCCGGAAAGTTCTTCTTCGCACTGGCCTATGGTGTCGGCAGTGAGCACGTGAACCTGCACATCTTCGGACAGCTCCATGATCAGCTTGCCCACTCCGGGCAGCAGGTTGCCGTCAAGGGCGAGGGTGCCGTTGTAGTCCAGAACAAGATGCTCGATTTCGAGCTTGGCAAATCCGGGTATATCAAGATTAATCATGTCTGCTTTCCTGCAACTCGGTTTGGCTGATGTTAAAGGCTGGCGTATCTTTCTATCTGTTTCTTGTATTCCAAGACACCTTTTACGATGCCGTCGGCAATATATGAAAGATAGCGGTCTGTTTTAAGGCGTTTTGCTTCAGTGCGGTTGGTCAGATAACCCAGTTCGATAAGCACGGAAGGCATCTTGGCACCCATGAGTACGTAGAAAGGAGCTTCGCGCACTCCCTGATCTTTTACTGACCATTTGCGGCGGATATTTTTCAATGATCCGGTATGGATGCTCTTAGCCAGATCCTTGCTTTCCTTCATTTTGGAATTGAGCATCAAATCGGTAAGGATGACCTGTAAGTCGCTGATTCTCTTGGCGGAGACAGCGTTTTCTCGAGCTGCTACACGGACCGCATTCCGGTTGCGGGCAAGGTTCAAGGTGTAGGTTTCAATACCGTTGATTCTTGAACTGCGGTGCGCGTTGCAGTGGATGGAAATGAACATATCAGCCTTCTTGATGTTGGCCATAGCGGTTCTTTCTTCAAGAGGGATAAATTTGTCTTTGGTCCGGGTGTACATGACTGTGAACCCGGCTTTTTTGAGCTTTGCCGCAAGTATTTTTGCAAAACGCAGGTTGATAGTTTTTTCTTTCAGTCCGTTGGCGGATGCACCGGGGTCCTTACCGCCATGACCGGGATCGAGCATGATGGTTTTAAAGGTCAGTCCCAGCTGTTCAAGCAGTTCTCCGGCCATTTTTTTGCTGTTTGCCGGAGGTGTATATTTTTGCGGTTTGGAGTTCTTGCGTGTGGAATGGCGGACCGGACTTTTGTTCTCGACGACTTTGCCTTCTTCAGGAGCCTGAACATCAACGACTAGCCTGAAGGGGTTTTCCAGCGGAAAAATTTTGTAATCCTGCATGGCATTGAAATCGAGCACCACGCGGGTGGTCCGGGGGTCGCGCTGGGCGGAGCGAATGTCCTTGAGAATACCGTCTTCAACATGAGTTGCTTTGTGCACGCCGTTGCCAAGCACGGTGTTTTCAAGGTCGATATACAGCCTGTGCGGGCGGTTCACACTCTGGTTCGGATTCAGGATCTGATAGCGGTAGCGCACCTCTTCGTCGAGATCCAGCACTACGCGGGTGTAGCTGTCACTGCTGGTATAACGTACTGAGAGAAGCTTGGCCTTACTGGAGGATTTCCTACTGCTTTTACTGGATGCCTTCTTGGCTGGAATGATGGTTCCCGAAGGCTTTTTATGCTTTGTTTTTTTACCTGAAATGCCCTTTCGATCCATGGAATCCAGCCGTTTGCGGGCTTTGGAGTACATGTCCGACTTGGCATAGCGGTGTACGATGGTCAGGTAGTCGGAATAAGCAAGGTCTTTTTCATGTAGTTTGCGCAGCCTGATCTCGGCCCTGCGGTAGATACTGTCATCCGTCCATTGATGGGAGGGAAAGTTTGAAATCATGCGCCCGTAGTAATCTACCGAGGTGCGGAAATCTTTTTTCATGCCGCTGCGGTTGCCTAATTCCTCGTAAGTCCTTCCCAGATAGTAGAGGGATTTAGGCGCGTATTGACCGCGGGTGGACCTTTTGAAAACATTGCGAAATTTTTTGCCCACTTTTTCCCATTCAGAACGGTATTGGGCTTTTTTCTTGTTTTTGGAAAGTGCATGGAATTGTTTCCAGGCAATGGTGAAATCGTCTTTTATGCTCGCCCCGAATGCGCTGGCAGGTATGACTGAAACAAGCAGTCCTGCAAGGAAAAGGGCCATGATCAGATTTGGAATAAAAAATTTGCGCATTTTTTCGGTCGAATATCTTTATATTAAATGTTTTTGCCCAGTGTGACGTAGTAAAGATACAGGCAATTGTTCTAAAAAAAGTTTAGATGTTTTCTTTAATAAGCTTGCATGGCAGAAAAATCAACTTCTATGTTATATGAGAGGGAGTATGGTTCGATTTGAGTACTCAGGGCCGCGAGAACAGTGTATGAAAGCTGGACTGACGGCCCTTTTTATGTAATTGGCATATGCATTGTTACACGGAACTTAAACAATTTACTTCACTCATTTGGAGATAGATAAATGGAAGCTCCCCAGAGAAATTTGGCTCTTGACCTTGTTAGGGTAACCGAAGCTGCGGCACTGGCTTCCGCCAGATGGCTGGGCCGGGGTGACAAAAACGCCGGTGATCAGGCTGCGGTCGATGCCATGCGCCTCAGTTTTAACAGCCTGGAAATCAGCGGTACAGTTGTTATCGGTGAAGGCGAGAAAGACCACGCCCCCATGCTCTACAATGGCGAGAAACTGGGTGTTGGCGAAGGTCCGGGCATGGATGTTGCCGTGGATCCCGTAGAAGGCACTAATCTGCTGGCATACGGTCGTCCTAACGCCATCTCTGTTGTCGGTGTTGCTCCTACTGGAATGATGCTTGATCCGGGTCCCAGCTACTACATGCAGAAGCTGGTTGTACCTACCGCCGCAAGGAACATGGTCGACATCAACGCTCCGGTCAAGGACAACCTCGTTAAGATTGCTAAAGCCCTGAACAAGGACGTGGACGACCTCGTTGTTTTCGTTCTGGAAAAACCGAGACATCACGGCCTGATTCAGGAAATTCGTGATGCCGGGGCACGTATCCAGCTGCACACCGACGGTGATGTTGCCGGTGCACTCATGGTTGTTGATCCCCGCAGTCCCGTTGATGTTATGATCGGAACCGGCGGTACTCCCGAGGGTGTACTTGCTGCCTGCGCTATCCGCATCATGGGCGGCGAGATGTTCGCAAAATTCGATCCTCAGTCCGAGTCCGAGAAAGAAGCTCTCGAAGAGCAGGGCTATGATCTGCGTAACATCATGACTGTTAATGATTTGGTTAAGAGTGATGATATTTTCTTTTCCGCCACTGGTATTTCCGGTGGAACCTTCCTGCGCGGTGTCCGTTATCTCGGTTATGGCGCGGAAACCACTTCTCTGGTCATGCGCGGCAAGACCGGAACCGTACGCCATATTGAAGCTGTCCACACATGGGATAAGCTGATGAAGATCAGTGCAGTTAAGTACGATTAGTACGGGTATTTAAAGAATGAAAAAATGGGCGGTTTCGACTTGATTGTCGGAACCGCCCATTTTTAATCTGTTTGCTTAAAAAACTAATACTCCGGAGCTTCCAGCTTTTCGGAGATGATTTCTGCATCTACGGGGCGGGCTGCGGTGTTAAGCTCTTTAGCTTCCCCGTGGCAGGTGATGCCGGTGGGGCGTATCTGTACGTATCCGGCAGAGAGAACTTTTGTGTAGGGAATCTGCTCTCTGAATTCGAGGTAGCCGATGCGGTTGGGGATGAGTATGGGCAGCGGGTCGCCTGAGAAATCCTCAAACATGATATATTTCATTTTCGGTCCTTTATGATGCGGCCTGCCGGGGTTGGCATGAGGCCGGAAGTTGTTCCAGTTTGCGAACAATGTTGCCCGCATTCTCATTACAGATTATAGGCATATATATTCAAGATCAAGAAGTGTAGACCAGAAAATCCGGAGTTGGCAAATGGCAGGACATGACAAGGAATCGCTGGACAATAACGAACTTGCCAGAATGCGTACTTTGCTGGCTAATGAACGGACATTTCTGGCCTGGTGCCGGACCGCACTGGGTTTGTTTGGCTTCGGTTTTGTAATCGAGAAGGCCAGATTATACATGGAAAAAATGTTGCCCGGGACCCCGGCGAGAATGCTGAGTGAGATGAATTTTCTTGGCATTTTCATCATTATTTCGGGGATGGTTATCCTGACCAGCGCGGCTTTTCGTTTTTATCGTTTTGAAAAAAGTGTTGGCTCAAGGGTCCGCTGGACTACCCCGTATCCTGAAATGCTGGTTACCGTGGCTGTGGGAGTAATCCTTATTGTCAGCTCTGTCGCTGGTAGAATGTTTTTTTAAATATTTATTTGAATGAAAAAAAATTACAAAAAAATAGCCCTTTGGCAGACCGCCTTTCTTGGCGATGCGGTGCTGACCCTACCCCTGATCAAGGCCCTTTCTTTGCGCTTCCCTGATGCAGAAATTCATCTTTTTGTGCGCAAGGGCGTGGAGTCTTTGTTTGCAGGCCAGCCGGAGCTGAGCGGAGTGCATGGCTTTGATAAACGGGGCGGGCAAAAGGGTATGGGCGCGGCCCGTTCTTATGGTGCCCAGCTGGGCAAACAGGGCTTCGATCTTTGGATTTCCGCTCACACTAGTATGCGCTCGGCTGTGGTTTCTGTGTCCACCGGAATCCCGGAACGCATTGGTTATGATTCCCCGTGGTATAATCGTTTTGTTTATTCGCAGACAGTGAAACGGCGTTTTGATGATCTGGAGGAAGTGGAAAGGCTGCTTGCTCTCGGTGAACCGCTGGGGATTTCCGGTCCGGCACCGGAGGTTATGCTTGAGCTTCCCGCAACAAGGCTCAGTGAAGCAGAATATTTTTTTAAGGACCTTGGCGATGTTCCGGTGATAGGCGTCCATCCCGGTTCCACATGGGAAACCAAGAAATGGCCGGAGCAGAATTTCGCGCAGGTGATCGATAGGTGCATAAGTGAGGGTTTCAAGGTCATCCTGTTCGGCGGGCCTGACGAAAAAGAACTTTGTCAGTCACTCCTCGGGCGGGTTGAGCAGGCAGATGCAGTTATCAATCTGGCTGGGAAATTGGGCTTACAAGAACTTGCGGCTCACATCCGGCAACTGGATGTCTATCTGACTAATGATTCCGGTCCCATGCATATCGCTTGGATTCAGAAAGTTCCTGTGCTGGCCATGTTCGGCCCTACCGTGCGCAAATTTGGTTTTTTTCCGCGCGGCGAGAAGTCTACTGTGCTGGAGAGTCCTGATGACTTGAAATGCAGGCCCTGCGGTTTGCATGGTGGTAAAAGCTGCCCGGAAAAGCATCATAAATGTATGACTGATATTACGACCCGGATGGTTTGGAATGAGATTTTACAGAAAGTCCGCAAAGGCAGGGGGAACGACGGGAATGGTTAGTTTGAAGAAAATCTTTATTCCCCTGCTGGTTTTGTCATGCATGGTTCTGGTTTCCGGGTGTAAGATTAAAGGTTTCAACTCTGTTCAGGAACCAGTCGCCGCACCTGTCCTAGCTCCGGTTAAGGTTTCTTCTGCCCCTTACACCGAAGAAAAGAAGAGCGTGATTGTCTGTACTGCCGACTTTTTGCGCGCGGCTCGCTCTTTTTCCTATTTGCACCGTGAATACGAGGGTGTGAAGTCGGTTATCCTCAAGGTTCCGTCCTGCAATGGTACTGCTGAGTCGGTGGACAAAGTTGTTTCCGGGGTGCGTGATCAGGTGGACCGTCTTAATAAGAACGGTAAGCTCATGTCCGTGCTCATTCTCGGCAACCGGGAGATTATTCCTCCTGCCGGATTTAGCGCAGTGAACGGAACTGAAGTATTCCTTTCTGATTACGGTTATGGCGGTTCGGCCTCGGCCCCGGAGAATGTGCTGCCTGTTGGTAGAATTCCTGCCCGCGACTGTGCAGAGGCCGAAGCTGTGGCCGCTAAGTATGAACGCTGGTACGGGGACCGTGAGTTCCGTCCGGCGTGGCCGGTTTCATTTATCGGAGGGGAGGGCTTTTCCGCCCAGTCACTTTCTGATTCGGAGCTTCTTTTTTTCAGCCTGCAACAGGAAGGCATGGCCGGACCTGAAGCCATCCGCTACCTCGGTGCTGCCGGTGGAACGACTCCGCAGCGGTTGCAGCAGTCTCTGGCTGAGGATGATGTCTCGGTGCAGTGGCTGGCCCTTGAAGCCGGTTCCGAAGGATTTCGATCCGGGAACGGAATAGTGTCTGTCTCTCAAATTTTGAATCTTGAATACAAACCCGGCTTACCTGTTATCCTTAATCCATCCTGCGAAATTGCCGCTGTTAATGCCACCACGCCCACTCCTGCGGAAGCAGTTGTGCTTTCTCCCGGCGGGGGATTGGCTATGATGACCGGCTGCAACAGTGCTGGAAATGTCCGCGCCGAGCTTGATGATGGACGTGTTTTCCGGGTTGATTCCAGCGGTACACCCCGTTTGCTCATGGAATTTCATAAGGCTTACTTCAGCGGCAAACACCGCATGGGCGATGCCCTCATCGAAGCACGGGCTCAGTTTGCGCAGAATTTGCTTGAGGGCGAGGATCTTGCACCGTTGTATGACCTTGTTTTTTACGGTGATCCGGTCATGTCCCTGCCTTTGCCCGTGCGCACGGAATCTCCTTCTTACAAGGGGTTGAATGTGGTTACCAAGTCCAAAAAGCAACAGGGCGTAGCTGTTTTTGCGGTCAATTCCACCATTTCCTTTGCCATGGAAGAGGGCGGAGTCTACCCGGCTGTGCGTTTGCAGGTCATTGATCGTAGCGATGGGAGAATGGTCTCTTCCATGAAAGTGGAAGAGGATGATATTTTTAATTTCATGTCCGATGGCGAGGGGCAGTATCTTATTTATTCACGTCCGCTCGATGGGCCGTTGGCTTGGCAGTTTTTTGATGTTCGCGAGAAGGGAAAGGTTGATAAAAATGAATCCGCTGTTGTTGCAAAACGGAGCAAACCTTCCCCAAGGATTAGTGCCGGACTTAAATCGGTCAGCTACGCGGTACAGGTTAGCTCCAACCGTAAAGAGAAATCAGCTGCCAAAGTGCGTAAGCGGCTAAGCGGACAAGGCTACAAGGCCTATGTGGTCGAGATTCCTTCCGCTAATAATCGCAAGTGGTATTGTGTCCGTTTCGGACGTTTTGATTCATGGGCCGACGCCGTGGAAGCCTCCGCTGCTTATGAGCGTAAGGAACAAGCTGACGCGAAGATTGTTCGCTGTAGTGACGGGTAATCCAAATTTTATAACACATGTCCTGTTGATTGTTGGCGTTGCTTTTATTATAAGCCTGTTTTCGGAATGTTAATTAACATTAAGAATGCAGGTGCTGGGCAGTGAATTCAAAGCTGAAAAAGATAGTTTTTTTATTGATAGGCCTTGCGGCTTTTGCCTCGCTGGGCACTTATACCATCTATTCAATTAGAGGTGGCGGGAAATCTCAGGCGGTGCTTTCTTCCAAGTATAAATTTTCCAAGGGTATTTCTCCTGCAAAACTCGAACTGAGTAACGGCGAGATTATCAAGCTCAACAGGAGTTTCTGGGAGAACCGGGAAGTTCTTAAGAAGGCTGTTCTTACTGTGGTAGGTCAGGAATCTGATCGGGGGCCCAAAGAAATGACCCCGCAGGCCGGATTGAAATTCTCACTTGAACTCAAGGGGAAAAGCGGCATGTCTTATTCCCCGGAGAACGTCATTTGTCAGCGTAGCAAGCTTGTGAATGAGATAGCTCGTTATGTTGAGGAAGGCGCAAAAATTTTAGCTTCTTATGACGGAATGCCGGAGCTGAGTAACCGGGAAGTTGAAATAGTAGACATGTAAAACATTTTTGGTACAGACGGATTAATCCCCCTGAAGCTGATAGCGTCAGGGGGATTGTTTTTTATTTAACCAGAGTCACCAGATCATAATCAGTGACATTGTCTATTTCTGCTTCAACCATCATGCCCGGTTTAAGCTCTATGCCCTCTTCCGGGGCACTGACGTAGGTGGTACCGTCCACTTCCGGGGCTTGAAACCAGACCCTTCCATTGAATAGTCCGGGCCATTCGTCATTCGGCTCTTCCACCAGCACCTGAATTGTTTCCCCTACTTTTTCTTCAAGGATTTCGCGGCTGATTTCGGACTGGATTGCCATAAGTTGCTCTCTGCGTTCTTCGCGCAGTTCTTCGGGCAGTTGTTCCATTTCCCCGGCAGGGGTGCCGTCTTCCGGCTGGTAGGCGAATACTCCCAGATTCTGAAAGCGGGTTTCTTTTACAAAATCAACAAGGGTGTTGAAGTGCTCTTCAGTCTCGCCGGGATAGCCCACGATGATGCTGGTACGCAGCACCGCGTGGGGGATATGTTTGCGTACCCGGTCAATCACTTTGCGCGGGTCGCGTGCAAAGGGACGGCCCATGGATGACAGTACATCCGGGTGGGCGTGCTGGATGGGAATATCAAAATAGGGCAGCAGCGGTTTTCCGGCCTGCGCAAGAAAGGAAAGCATGGAATCGGTCAGCCCTGCGGGATAGAGATACATGAGCCGCAGCCATTCCATCCCTTTGAGTGGGAGCAATTTTTCAATAAGGGAACGCAGGTTTGTTTCCTTATCGTCAAGGTCACAGCCGTAGGCCGTGGTATCCTGTCCTACAACGACCAGTTCCGGTACGCCTTGGTCAAGGATGTAGCGGGCTTCGTCCACCAGACTATCCAGATTGCGGCTTACATGGGGCCCGCGGATGGAGGGGATAGTGCAGAATCTACAGGAGTGGGAGCAGCCTTCGCTTATTTTCAGGTAGGCGTAGGACGGGCCGGTGCTGATGGCCCGTTGTTTTGAGACTGGAAATTCTTTTGCCAGAGCTTTGGCGGCCAGTTCCGGCCACTGGTCCAGTTCGTGAGTGGATAGCCAGAGGTCTACTTCCGGCATCTGTTCGCTTAGCTTGCCGTATCGACTGACCAGACATCCGGCTACAGCCAGCACCGGGCGTGGGCTTAAGTCTTTGATGGCATCGGCAGCCTCAAGAATGGTATCCACGGATTCTTCGGTGGCAGGACCGATAAAGCCGCAGGTATTGATCAGCACGAGGTCGGATTCTTCGGCAGTTGATGCTGGGATCATGTTATCGCCGAATGCGCCGAGCATTCTTTCCGTATCGACCCTGTTTTTGGGACAGCCGAGGCTGATGGTATAAATTCTGGTTTTAGTGATGCTCATATTTATAATTCCGTTTGTGATAAATTTTACGGATGATTTTTAGGTCAGGATTCCTTGTGCGGCAATGGTTAACCTATTCGTCTCCAAGTGCAAAGGGCTAAATAATGTCATTCCCCATTGCCCCTTTTCAGGAAAATAGTTTATCTTGAAACTGCTTTCAAAAACAAGGGCCGGGACGGAGCAGGAATGCTTGAAGATTTTATTGATATAAAAAAAGATTGCATCGGGATTGTGGGGCGATCATTCGCGCTTTCCGCACTGTCATTGCTGCTGCATGAAAGCAGCCGTGATGCCGCAGGTATAGTGCTGGAAGCAGGGGTTCTCATTGATGAATCCGGCACTCCCCTTCAGGACGGTCATGATTTTCCCCTTTATGCGGATGTGGGAGCCATGCTTTCCGCGCATCCATCCATAGAGATGGTTTTCGAGCTTTCCGGTGAAGCGGAGATGGTGGCAGAATTGCGTTCTTCTCTGCCGTCTGATGTCGCTCTTGTGGAGCTTCACGCAGCCCGGTTTTTTCTTAGACTACACGCAACTGATCGTTTGTGGATAGCCTGCAAGGCCAATCTTATGCAAACGCAGGCTTTGTTTAAGTCGGTGGTGGATCAGTTTCCCGAAGATATAATAATTGTCGGTTCTGATGGTACTATTCTGGATTGCAACAATCATTTTGCCAAGCGGACCGGGAAGATGCTGCCTGAGTTGCAAGGCAAGAATCCATTAAAATTTTTCGATTCTCTCGCATCTCTGTGCCCACTTAAGAATGGTGCTATCGATGTTTCGGCTTTGCCCCGCCATAATAAAGAGCAGATGTTCTCTGAGAGTGATGAGCAGGGCAAGATGCATTTTTATCGTCTTTACGTTTATCCTATTATTGAAGATGGTAAGGACAACGTTGTCCAGTTGGTAATCATTTGCAGGAATATCACCGAGCGGACCTTGATTGAGCAACGTTTGCAGCAGACTGAACGTATGGCTACCGTGGGCGAGCTTTCAGCTTACATTGCCCATGAGATTCGCAATCCGCTTATGGCTATGGGCGGTTTTGCCAAAGCTCTGATGAAAGACAAAAATATTGATCCTTCCGGGCAGGAGAAAATCAAGATTATCCTTGAGGAAGCCCAGCGGCTGGACCGTCTGCTTAAAAGTATTCTCAGTTTTGTACGTTCAAGGGATGTGCAAAAGAATAATATCGACGTCAACCGGGTTGCCGCCGATGCCATGCAGCTCCTTTCACTGGGGTGCCAGTTGCAGGGGATTGAAGTGGATATGGATCTTGATCCCTGCCATCCGCTCGGTGTCGGAGGGACGGAGCAGATTCGCCAGTGTTTGATCAATTTGGTCAAAAATTCCATGGAAGCCATGCCGGACGGGGGCAGTCTCAAAATTTCCAGCGGAATAAGTGAAAAGTATGTCTGGCTGGAGGTGCGCGATAGCGGACCCGGAATTTCAGATGATCTCCGTACTCATGTCTTTGATCCTTTCTATTCCAGCAAGGTTTACGGTAACGGTCTCGGGCTGCCCATGGTCAAGAAGATCATGGAAGAGTTCGGCGGAGATGTGGAGCTTGCCAGCCGTCCGGGCAAAGGCACCAGCGTGGCCCTGTTGCTGCGTAAAGCTCCAGTTGCCTAAACAGCGTCTACAGCGTATTAGTTCCAAAGCATAATTTTGATGCGCTATCGCGCTTTTGATTGTCGCATTTCGCCTCCGGCGGGCAGAAGGGCTAAGCCCCTCTGCACTCCCTAGTTGTTTTTAGTCAGTTAACTCTCAAAATTATATAATATTTCTACGGGAGATTGTTTTGAAAACAGTTGTTCTTGCCACCACCAATAAGGGCAAAATTGCTGAGTTTGATGAGCTTCTTAAAGATCTGGGCCTGGAAGTGAAAGGTCTGGATCAATTCCCTGAAATCGGGGAAATCCCCGAACCGGGCGAGACCTTTCTTGAAAATGCCATTATTAAGGCCCAAACAGTTGCCAACCTGACCGGGCTGGTGGCTGTTGCCGATGATTCCGGCCTTGAAGTTGATGCTTTGAAGGGTGCTCCCGGCGTGTATTCAGCCCGTTACAGCGGTGAGGATGCCACTCCCGAAAAGAATAATGCCAAGCTGCTTGAAGAACTGGACGGTGTTGCAGAAGAAGAGCGCACTGCCCGTTTTGTCTGTGTTATGGTGGCGGCTACTCCCGATAATATCCGCATTCAGAGCCGTGGTGAATGGGAAGGGCGTATTGCTTTTGAACTGACCGGAAAGCAGGGCTTCGGCTACGATCCTCTTTTCTTTGATCCCGAACTTGATTGCGTTGCCGCGGAAATGACCCGCGAAACCAAGAACGCACGTTCCCATCGCGGCAAGGCTTTGCGCGCGCTCATGGAACAATGGGCTGGTTTTCAAGAGAAAATCAGTACATAAATTTTTGAATAGTTAAATTAAAATCATCTCTGTAATTCAAAGCAGCGAAGCTTATTAAAAAAGTTTGGGATTCCTAAACCCTTTTCAAAGGGTTTAGGGCCCCCGGCAGGGGCCTCGAAGAGCCGCCGGAGGCAAAAGATTTTAATATAAAGCGCGTAGCGCATCCAAATAAAACTGGAGATAATATATGTGTGGAATTATCGGATACGCCGGGCACCGTCCCGCTGTTCCCCTTATTGTTGAGGGCTTGAGACGCCTTGAATATCGCGGTTATGATTCTGCGGGCGTTGCCACCATACAGAACAAGGAAATCGAGCTGGTCCGTGCCGAAGGCAAACTTGCCGCCCTTGATGAAAAGCTGACCAAGGTAAATGTAACCAATTCCACCTTCGGCGTAGGCCATACCCGTTGGGCTACTCACGGCGTACCTGTTGAACGCAACGCCCACCCGCATCTGGACCATGAAAAGAATATAGCCATGATCCATAACGGGATTATCGAAAACTATCAGGAAATCAAGACTGAACTGATCGCTAAAGGCTACGAATTTCGTTCCGATACCGACTCTGAAGTGCTCTGTAACCTCATTGCCGAGGGCCGCAAACACAATTCCACCATGTTGGAATCCATTTCATGGGCTTTGAAACAGGTTGAGGGTGCTTACGCCATCGCTGTGGTTTCCATTGATGAGCCGGGCACAGTCTACGCTGCCCGTGTTGCCAGTCCCATGGTCATGGGTGTGGGCGTGGGGGAGAATTTTGTTGCTTCCGATATTCCCGCTTTCCTGCCTTACACCCGTGAAGTTGTCTTTATTGAAGACGGCGAGCTGGTCAAAATCACTTCCTCTTCATGGGAAGTGTTCAATGCCGAGACCCTTGATCCGGTGGAAAAGGAAGTTAAGACCATCAATTGGGATGTTCAGGCCGCGCAGAAAGGCGGACATAAGCATTTCATGATTAAGGAAATTTTTGAGCAGCCCAAGGTTATCTCTGATTGCCTTGCTGGCCGTGTTGATCAGGCCAACAATGAGATTGTCCTGCCCGAAGTTGAGGATATGGAGCCGCCGGAAAGGCTGCACATTATTGCCTGCGGTACCTCTTACCATGCCGGGTTGTGGGGCAAGTATCTCATTGAGCAGTGGGCCAAGATTCCGGTGGAAGTGGAGATTGCCTCCGAGTTCCGCTACCGCGATCCCCTTCTTGCTAAGGGCGGCGTGGCTCTTGCTATCAGCCAGTCCGGTGAAACAGCCGACACTCTTGCCGGAATCAAGCTGGCTAAGGAGAAGGGACTGTCCATTATCGGCTTGTGCAACGTGGTTGGTTCCAGCGTGGCTAGAGAATCAGATCACGTCATGTATACTCAGGCCGGACCGGAAATCAGCGTTGCCTCCACCAAGGCTATGTGCAGTCAGCTCACCGCACTTTTGTTGCTGGCCCTCTATTGGGGTAAGAAAAAAGGCGTGATTGATGCTGCCACCTACAGCCGCGCTGCCGCGGATATGCGTAATATTCCTTCAATCCTTGAAGCGGCCCTGCCCGCCATGCGTAGTCGTGCTCAGGAACTGAGCCGTGAGTATTCCGAAGTTAACAGCTTTTTCTTCCTCGGTCGCGGACTTTACTTCCCGCTGGCCCTTGAAGGTGCGCTCAAGCTTAAGGAAATTTCCTACATCCACGCCGAAGGCTATGCCTCCGGTGAGATGAAGCATGGCCCCATCGCGCTCATCGATCCCAAGTTCCCTACTTTCGCCATGGCACTTAATGACGAGCTTTTTCCCAAGGTTAAATCAAACCTCGTAGAAGTTCAGGCCCGTGGCGGCGAGATCATTGCCCTGACCAATCCTGGTGTAGATCTCGATGTGGAACACCGTTGGTCCCTCCCCGAAGTCTGGGGGCCGCTGAACACATTCATCGCTCTCCCGGCCTTGCAGCTCTTCGCCTACGAAACCGCAGACTACCTCGGCAAAGACGTTGACCAGCCCAGGAATTTGGCAAAGTCTGTAACTGTCGAATAATAAAAGAGAAATCTCCCACAAAAAGTTGTAGGAGAACAATAAAGTAAGAAACCACGACCGCTTCTGAGTACTCTATAAATGAGTAGGCAGGAGCGGTCGTGGTTTGGATTGATCTCTGATAAAAATGTGATGCAGCTACTGCTGCAAAGCTTCCGTTCGTTTGAGTTTCTCACGCAAAGTTTTTCGGTTGATGCCTAGAATCTCGGCCGCGCGGGTCTTGTTGTTATTGGTCATGGCCAGCACATTTTTGATGTGCTCACGCTCAACGTCCGCAAGTGTACGGTCCACCCGACTGTCTACGGGTAGGCTGAAACGCATATTAGTAGGCAGATCATTCACCTCGATAGGATCGTGATCCACCATTACAACCAGTCTTTGAATAAGGTTTTCCAGCTCACGGACGTTGCCGGGCCATGAATAGTTTCGCAGAGCCTGTAGAGCTTCATCTGTTATGCTCAGTGTGGGGCGTTGCATGGACTGGGAAAATTTGACCAGAAAATTGCTGACCAGAACAAGGATATCATCCCCTCGTTCGGCCAATGAAGGCACCGGAACATCTACCACATTAAGACGGTAATAGAGGTCTTCACGAAAAGATCCTTCCTCCACCAGCTGCTTCAGGTTCCTGTGGGTTGCAGCAAGAATGCGTGTATCAACAGTATGAACCACGCTTGAACCAACCTTACAGAATTCCTTTGACTGAAGCACGCGTAACAACTTGGCCTGCATATTGGGGCTTGCATCCCCTATTTCGTCCAGAAAAACAGATCCACCATTGGCAACCTCAAAGAAACCGGCCCGACCTTCCTTGGCTCCGGTAAAAGCACCTTTGACGTGACCAAAAAGTTCGCTCTCCACCAGAGAATCAGGAATTGCTGCGCAGTTAACCGGTACAAATGGAGCCGCTCTGCGGTCACTGTGGTAATGGATAGCACGAGCAACAAGCTCCTTACCTGTACCGGAATCACCGGAAATCAGTACATTGGCATTGGTGGAGGCTGCCTTGCTGATACGACGGAAAATCAGCTGCATTCCAGGCGAACTACCGACTATCCCATAACTCTCTTCAGGGTTCTCAACAACTTTGACCGCTCGCCTGCGGTTGACTCTTTTCTCAATGCGGCCCATGGCTGTGAGCAACTCTTCAGTTGTAAAAGGTTTGGGCAGGTATTCACCTGCCCCGTCCTTGATAGCCTCAACTGCACCGGATATTGACGGATAGCCGGTGATCATCATTATTTCAACATCGCGATGGTTTTCACGTACGTGTCTGATGAGGTCCAACCCGGTGGCCTGAGGCATTCGGAAATCTGTTATGACGATATCAATATCGTATTCATCAAGCAGAGGCAGAGCTTCATCCACCCGCAGGCAGGTAAGCACTTCATATCCGTTTGACTCAAGATTACGCTTGAGTACCTCTAGAGTGCTCTTACTATCGTCAACTGCCAGAATTCTTATCTTTTCACTCATATATATTCCGTCAAATTATTTAGTTGGCTGGTTGTTTTGCAGGCAGGGAAAAGTCACTTCAAAACGGGTGCCTTGGCCCGGCTCACTGTGAACCTGAATAAACCCGTTGTGTGCCTTTACAATGCCAAGGACCACTGAAAGGCCCAGCCCGGTCCCTTTGTCCACATCTTTTGTGGTGAAAAAAGGATTAAAAATCTGCTTCAGTTCCTCTGCAGCAATGCCGGGACCGTTATCTTGCACCACAATATAGGCATCACTTTTATTGTTTAGTGTTTTTATAGTCAGTTTTCCCCCGTCACCCATGGCCTGAATCGCATTGGCGGCCAAATTGACAATGACCTGCTTGATATGCTGCGGGTCAGCTGAGACAAGTGGAAGATTTTCATCAAACTTGCAATCTATTTCAATATTGCTGCGTTTGGCGGCAGTCTCGGTTATGCGCAGAGCCTGTCCGATAGTTTCATTGAGATTAGTGGGGATGAACTGCGGAGGCAACTGTCGGCTGAAGAACATTATTTTTTTAATTATTTCACGTGCATGCAATGAAGATTCAACGATGCTGTCCAGATCAGAGCGAACTTGCTCTGGAAGATCAGATGTCTGCAAGGCAAGTTGGGAGTATCCTAAAATATTTGCCAGCGGCTCATTTATTTCATGAGCCACGCCAGCAGAAAACTGGCCGATTTTGGCCAAGCGATCCGCTTGACGCAACTGTTGCTCAAGTTCCTGCTTGGCCGACTTGATCTCCTTCTTGGCCACAATAATAGATACCTGCTGTGCAGCAGTGCTCAGCAGATCCTTTTCATCATCTATAAATACAGACTCACCTTCACCCTGCTGACCGTCGTTTTCCACGGCCACAGTTATGTTTCCCCTGATCTCCCGGCCGGATTCCACCGGTTCAACCAGGATGTTTTCAGTTTTTGTGAAACCGTCAGTTTCCCAGCTAAGACTCCCCACTCGCAACCGGACATGGGTCTTTTCGGGATTCTGAAATCCTGAAGGTAACAGTTTGGTTATTTTTTCAAGAGATTCCTTGAGCTCAAGCGTAATATCACCGCCGAGCTTGCTTATCTCAAACAGACAGTTAAGTTCTTTATTACGTTCAATAAGGGCAAAACGTTCCCTGAGCAGACCTTTTTGCCTGAGCATATGAGCTGTAACATCCTGACCGACACAAAGAATACTTATGATACTTCCGTCGGAATCACTCAATGCCTTTAAATTCCAATCAATATATACCTTGTCCCCGCCACGGGAACGAATGTTACCGGAAATTTTCGAAATTTCACGTTGTTTAGTCTTGCCAAAAATATCTTTTCTGGCTTCAGCGCGCTGGTCTTCGGATATGAACGTTTCAAACCAGTCTTTTCCGGCCAGTTCCTTCATGGAATATCCGGTAAGTGATTCCAGTCGGGAATTACCGTGAATAATTCCGCCGTCCAGATCAAGGGTAACCACTATGCCGTGGCTAAGCTGCATTATGGTGTCGTAGTATTCCTGAATATTCATATTTACGTCCTCATTTTCAAGAATAAGGCGAATATAGATGGGAGTAAAGTGTGTGCGGACGATCCGGCACTGGAGGGAGCCGGATCGTCCGCAGTTCTAAGGGAGGTACGTTTCGCTTGCTAATGACCTATATTGAGTCCCCATCCTTCGAATACGAATAGGATGGCGAATCCGTACCACAAAGTGTATACCACATAGAAGACAAGTGAGAAGATGACCAGACCAAGCTCGTCCATTATGTTAAGTGGCTCGATTTCATAGTAATTGTATGCAGTTTCTACAGCTTTTTTCAGTACGGTTGATGTTACCTTGGCAATTTTAAACTCTTCCTGAGAGTTCAGGGACTTTTCCATCAGTCCGAGGCTGGTCCACCAGTTGAATGTGGTCCTGCGAGCTTCAATACCGTATTTGGCCTGAATTTCTTCCGCCTTGTTATGGTACATCAGTTCCGCGTCTTCCAGACTGCTGTTCAGTATGGCGGCAATGGAACCGCTTACTTCAAGATTGCTGCCGTTGAGACTGGTTTTTACGCCGGCCTTATGGAATAGCTTTTCGGACTGTTCGGCCTGAATTTCTGAGCTGAACTTCAGATTCAGGGTTACATCCTTGTTATTGAGTTCTTTCACTTCTTCCCGCAGGGGATCGATATAGTTTACCGAATCCTTGGAGATGGAGTTGTACATCGCATCCAGATAGGCCATGGAATTCTTGCCGTCAAAGATGGGCTGAAACATTACGACCAGCACTGCGAAGAAGAGGACGAGCAGGGCCAGACCACCGGTAAATTCTTTCCTGTTAACTATCATTTTAGTGTGCTCCTTCTACCTTGAGCTTCTTGATATTCTTGAGGAATGTTCCGATTACCCATACCGAAAATCCGCCGATGACCACGAAGAAGGCCCAGATACCAATAGTGTTTAGTATGTCACCCATTGCCGGGGAGATGGGAATGTAGCCCATTTCACCAAGCTTGCCGGGAAGTGCGAAAATACGGTTCACGAAGCCGGCCAGTACAGCCATGGCGTAGAAGCCGCGGATGGTAACGCCAGGAACAACCTTGGTTACCAGTGCGCCGATCTGAATACCCAGCAGGGAGCCGAGTAGCATGCCCATAGCAAGGGTGTAGAAAATGAAGCCGTAGATTGCGTACTGGCTGATTGATGCAAAGCCTGCGGTAAAAACAATCTGGAAGATGTCAGTACCAACAGTGGTCATGGAAGAAACACCAAGTACGTATACAAAGATGGGAAAGGTCAGAAAGCCGCCGCCTACGCCCATGATACCTGCAGCCAGACCTACCAGCGCGCCGGAAAGAACCAGGAAGATCCATGAGATCTGACGGCCGCCGGGAGTGAGGTCCTGGTCAAACTTCACCATGGGGGGGAAGTTTACGGACTGCAATGACTTGGAGATGGAACCAAGCTCAGCACCTTCGCCGCCGCCATGAGCATCACCGCTGAAACCGGACTTGCGTGCCTTCAGGTAGTCATACATAGCGTAGGAACCGAGGAACCCGAGCATGAGGGAATATACAGTGGTAATAAATGCGTCGGAAAGTACGGGGTTAATTTCGTACAGGACACGGTTGATTATACCACCCGCAGTGGCTCCCGCAATCGCTCCGATAAGGAATACGGTTGCCAACGATACGGATACATTACCCATCTTGCGGTGAATAACACTACCCATGATCGCCTTGGCAAAAATATGGAACAGGTCTGTTCCAACTGCCAGAATACCTTTGATCCCCGCACTCATCAGAGCGGGGGCGATAATGAATCCTCCGCCCGCGCCGATACAGCCTGTGATCAGCCCGGCACCCATGCCGATGGCAATGGAAACTAAAAAAATTCCGAAGCTGTAGAAAGCAGGGCTGTATGCTTTCTTGCCGCCGAGCAGATCCGGTAAAATCGGAGCAATGTCATCGGCGAAAGCTATACCGCCTAGAATAACGGGAATGAGCATCAACCCCAGAAGCATGCGCAGCTTTTTGCTGCCCATGATTGCCTTGGCGTTGTCTATTTCCCAGCGGGCCATATAACCGGCCCCGGCCATCATAAATCTACCCCATTGATTGAAAAAACCCATGGTTAGCCTCACATATTAAAATTGGTTGTTGTGCCTTCGCCCCGGGCGGCAATTTACTTTCCGCCGTCCGGAGCAGTCTTCCTGCTTGGGGCCGCATTCGCTATCTTTTCCGTCAGCTCGTCCATATCTGCCGGTTTTGTCAGGTAACCACTTGCCCCCATTGAGAGGCAGGAAATCACCAGATCCGGGTTTATGTGAGCTGTGAGCATCAGGACCGCAATCTGCGGATACAGCCGTTTTATTTCTCCGAGGAGCCGGACTCCGTCCTTGCCGGGCATTTTGACATCCAGCAGAACAACATCCATCTCATCAAGCCTGAGTGTCTCCATGGCTTCACTTGCACACGAAGCCGTGCTGACATTCATCCCCCGTTTACTCAGCCTGCGGGCAAGAATACGGGAGAAATCTTTTTCATCGTCAACCAGAAGAATCTTTATCTCGTTCATTGAGAACCTCCTTCCGGGCGCATACCTGCTTTATTTTTTCAAGTAGCAGGTTGAAATCCACCGGCTTGGACAGATAATCCGCCGCTCCCAGTCTGATGCTTTCGGCAACGGCCTTTTCGCAGCCGTGGCCAGTGAGCATCAAAACTGGCAGTTTCGGGTCTAGCATCCTGAAAACTTTTAAAATTTCTATTCCATCCATTCCCTCAAGTTTCAAATCAAGAACGGCTGCGTCTATTTCTTTCTCGCGGAGCATTCTCACCGCATCTTCACCGCGGTAGGCAGTCTCGACGAGAATGCCCCGCCTGCTCATGCGTTTGCGCAGTACTTCCGCAAAACCAACTTCATCGTCCACAATGAGCAGTCTTATTTGTTTGTCGCCGTTTTCCATCTTGCACCTGCCGGGCCTTCATTGCCGGAACTAAGCAATGCGATGAGTTATATCGTCGATTCTGGCCTTAACCTCTTCTTCCTCGTGATCATGAAAGAGTTTTACAGCTGCACGAATTTTTTCGATCAGATCATCGATGGAGCAGGGTTTCATCAGGTAGTCGAAAGCTCCGTTCTGCATGCCTTCGATTGCTGATTCCACGGTGGCATGTCCTGTGAGCATGATTACTTCCACGTTGGGATAATCTCTCTTGATTTCGCGCAACACTACCAGCCCGTTCTTTACAGGCATTTTGACATCAAGAATGACGACTTCAATTCCCGGATTCTCGCTCAGCAGGCGCAAAGCGGTATCTCCGTCAAAGGACTTGTGTACCGACATGTTTCTGCGTTCCAGCCTTTTAGACATTGCGTCAACGAAAGCTTCCTCATCGTCTACGAAGAGAATGGTTGCATCAATCATGGTTAATCCTCCTAGGTTTGTTCCTGACCGCTGCCGGTTTCGGGCAGAGGCAGTCTTATATTGAACCGGGCTCCCATGCCCACGCCACTTTCAACCTCTATGTCCCCGCCCATCTGGTGGATTAGTCCGTAACAGATGGACAGTCCCAGACCGCTCCCTTTGCCTACTGGTTTGGTAGTAAAGAAGGGGTCGAAAATCCTGCTAAGATAGGCCTCGGGTATCCCGGGACCTGTGTCTGCTATCGAGATATGAGCCATCTCATCCTCGGCGTAACAGTCGATCCTTAGCTTGCCGCCAGTGCTTTCCATGGCCTGAATGGCGTTGTTGACCAGATTGAGAAAGACCTGCTGAAGTTCTGAAATTGAAGCTTTTACCTGCGGCATGTTGCGGTCCAGATCCAGCGAAAGTTCGACCTTGGCGTAACGTGCCTGCTGCATTGATATCTCTACTACTTCTTCAATCAGTGCCGGGAGAGATACTTCGGCAATTCTGGAGTCGGTCTGGCGGGCGAAACTCAGCAACTTGTGGGTTATATTTTTGCAACGTCCGCCCTGTGTCCGTACCTGTTCAAGTGCCCTGGAGATCTCCGGGTAACAGGCCATGGAACGGCCTTCATCTTCGAGCAGATCACTTACCCAGCCAGCCTCTTCGATCATGATCGCCACCGGATTGTTGATTTCGTGGGCAATACCCGCGGCCAATTCTCCAATTGAAGCAAGCTTGCCGGTTTCAACCATCTGGCGGTTCATCAGTTCGCTTTCTTCGTCTATAGTTCGAATTCTTATTATCAATTTTCTTGAAAGATATACGGCCATTATGATGATGCCGAGTCCTCCGGTCAGGAATATTACCAGAGTGAAAAATTCACTGCGGATCATGGCCGAGAAGGCATCGTTTGCGTTTTGCTGATAAACCAGCTTCCAATCACCGTCCTTGAGCACAGAGGAAACAGTTACATATTTTTCATTGTCGCTACCTTCAGAGAGTTGGATAGTTACGTTCTCGTTTAGGTTGGGACTTGAGATAGTTTCATAGGGTGTCAGCATCAGGTTGCTGTCTCTGTTAGCCGGCGGTCTGGTCTGGAAGGTACCTTCATTATTAAGAATATATGCGTATCCGGTCTTTCCTATCCGGATGTTCTCCACCAGATGTGTGAAAGCCAAAAAATCAATAGTTGCGCGCAGTGTCCATTCGCGTTCCCCGTCATGGTTGTTGATGGCGATGATGAAATGCGGAGACTGTCGCAGCCCCATGAAAACATCACTTATTCCGGAAATCTTGTTACGGCTGTTGAGGTACCAGTCGGCATTGGAGTAATCAGCTCCAAGCAAGTCGAAAGGACCTGCGTAGGCAACCTGTCTGCCGTTTTTGTCAATTATTCCCAGATCCACAAAAATACGTCCGTACTGCTGTTGCATTGACTTCAGTGCCTTTTCAAGGAACTGAGGCTCGCTGAGCTGGTCGTATGTGAATGCACGGGTCAGGAACTGTACTTCGGCCTGTTTTTCGTGCAGGAAATTGTTCACGTTGTCTTTGTGCTTATCCACAACTTCGGCAAGGTGGGCATAAACCTTGGCCCGATAAATGGAGCGGAACTGATCAAAGATTAACCCGCCCACAAGTATCAGCGGTGCAATGGAAACCGTGATTACGGTCAGCACGATCTTGCGGGAAAGCTTGTCGTAGGATGTTCTTTTTTCAGTTTGCATATCTTTTTCCACTTTGCTCTTTACCTTGAGGTTTTCGCCCCGTCTGAAACGGGTGGTCCTTAAACCCCCTTGAGCAAGCGGTGTGCCACAAATGGCATTTGAGATTTTTTACTTAGTGATTAGAATTTCTCTTATAACTGACTGAAATGTAATGCTTTTATGAGCAAGGGATGGATTTTCTTTATATAATGTAGGGATAAAATGAATTCAGTAATGAAAAACATGAATATAGGGCTACTCTATGTATATTGGTACATTTTGTTCCGGCGGTACAAAGTGCCCCACTTGGTACATTTTAGACCCACTTCCCGGCTCTGTTACGTTTTTCACAAATGTCCGGGAGCCTAATTGTCATCGGGCGGGGTGAAACGCCCCGGTGTAGATTGCGATAATCAGAATAAAAGTGTGTTGGCCTTGTTTTTCTGTATTTAATTTATCTTTCCACCAACGAATCAACGGCAGTCATAAACTTACTTTTCAGAGTATAATACTTAAATATCAAAGACATAAATAAGATAAGGCCATGTGAGTAAACGTCTTTATGTGTAAAATACCTTCTGGTTTGGCATATTCATTGTATGCCATTTTATAGTTACGGAGGGGTCATGAAAAGTGTTCGAGTACTTCTTGTAGATGATGAAGAGGGTTTCTCCTCAGTGCTGGCCAAGAGGCTGAGCAGACGAGCGGTAGATGTAAGCACCTCCCTTTGTGGAGAGGATGCGTTACATCGGCTCGAGACTGATGACTATCAAGTGGTCGTTCTGGATATGAAAATGCCGGGAATGAACGGTCTTGAAGTGCTGAGAATAATTAAAACCCGACATCCGCATGTGGAAGTAATTTTTCTTACTGGAAACACGGACATGAAGAGTGCACTTGCATCAATGACCGCAGGAGCATTTGATTTCATGCTCAAGCCTGCAAACACCGAAATTCTGATGAACAGAATTGTGGATGCGGCAAGACAAGGCCGCATTGGCAGAGATAAAGCGGTTTAAACATAGGGATTTCAAATATACCATGAGCAGCAGTAAACAGGCATTTTGTACACGCAGAATAACTCTGGCGGTATTGAAGAAATTCTGGAGTTCCTTCAGGGATCTGTTGCCAATAATTCTGGTAATTGCTTTTTTCCAGATTGTTGTTCTCAGACAGCCTCTGCCGAACTTGGGAGAGGTGGCTTTCGGCGGGCTGCTTGTCGTTCTCGGCCTGATGCTCTTCATACAGGGGCTGGAGATGGGACTCTTCCCTATCGGGGAAGAAATGGCCCGGGCCCTAGCAAGGAAGGGCAGTCTATTCTGGCTGCTGACTTTCGCCTTTCTGCTCGGATTTTCAACAACGGTTGCAGAGCCTGCGTTGATAGCCGTTTCAGCAGAGGCTGCCAGTATTGCCGCACAAGGCAATCTGATCGCTCCCGGAGAAGAATCATTGAGCAGGTACGCATTAGGACTTCGCCTGTCAGTGGCTTTTTCCGTCGGGGTGGCTATTCTCATAGGTGTTTTGAGGATACTGCGCGGTTGGCCTGTACATTATCTGATCATAGGAGGCTATGTGGTTGTCATGCTGATGACCCTCATTGCTCCCAAAGAGATTGTAGGCATTGCCTACGACGCCGGTGGGGTTACCACCTCCACTGTCACCGTTCCCCTTGTAGCGGCTCTGGGAGTGGGGCTGGCTTCAATCATCAAAGGGCGCAGTCCGCTGTTGGATGGTTTCGGACTGATCGCTTTTGCCTCCCTCCTTCCTATGATCTTTGTTATGGGGTACGGGCTGACCGTTTTTTAATATTCAGGCCGCGGGAGAAACCCCCTGCGGCCTGATAAAAATTTTACAGAGAGGAAAGCACTGTAATGACATTCCTGATTGAATTCGGACAGGTATTCCTTGCCACGATAAGAGATATTCTGCCCATACTGATTTTGATTACGTGCTTTCAGCTGTTTGTTCTGCGTCAGTCTATTCCAAACCTGCGCAGCCTTATAATAGGTGGTATTTACGTTGTTCTGGGACTGGCTATGTTTCTGATCGGCCTGGAAAAAGCACTCTTTCCAGTAGGCAAGATCATGGCGACCCAACTCTCGGCGCCTTCACTGCTGGCGGGAGAAGGTGCGGTCGACGCTATCACAGACTGGACTTCCTACGGCTGGGTTTATCTTTTTGCAGCTATGATCGGCTTTTCAACCACAATTGCCGAACCATCGCTGCTGGCGGTTGCCATCAAAGCCAAGGAAGTTTCCGGTGGAGTTATCAGTCAGTGGGGTCTGCGCATTACTGTGGCTGTCGGAGTTGCGGTGGGAATCTCTCTCGGGGCATTCCGTATTGTAACCGGTACACCTCTCTATATATACATACTGGCCGGCTATGTGATCGTGATAATCCAGACCTTCTTGGCACCAAAGAAAATTATCGCCCTTGCCTATGATTCCGGCGGGGTGACAACATCCACGGTGACTGTGCCACTGGTCGCTGCTTTAGGACTGGGACTTTCTGAATCGGTTCCGGGTCGCAACCCTGCTCTGGACGGATTCGGGCTTATAGCTTTCGCCAGCCTATTTCCAATTATCACGGTCATGGGATATGCTCAGTACACGCATTTCGTGGCCGCCCGAAAAGCAAAAACTAAAAAAACAAAGACAGCTGAAAAAAGCAGCCTTTGTGAAACTTAAATAATACAGACAACCGCTTCGTAACCGCGACGCGATAATATCCGGACCAGTAGACTCAGGGGGAAAAATGAAATTTAAGATTATCCTTGCTCCAGTAAAGCCAGACAAGACTGACGCCATTGTTGATGCAGCTAAAGAAGTCGGAGCTACCGGCGCAACAATTATTCCCGCCAGGGGAACAGGAATGCGCGAGGCAAAGACGTTTTTCGGCCTGACCCTTGAAGACCAGACAGATATTGTTCTCTTCCTGCTGGAAGAACATTTGGTCAAACCGGTCACGGAAGCCATCAAGACTGCCGGGGAATTCCACAAACCGGGAACAGGTATTGCGTTCGTTTTGCCTGTGGAAAATGTACTCGGCATGGAAAGCCAGATTGAAGTCTTCAAAGAAAAAGTACGCGACAGTTATTTTTAAGGGAGAATTGAAATGGATTCTGTTATTGTAAGGGTTCAGGATGTAATGAACGGTGATGTTCAGACAGTTGACGGCATGGCTTCGGCAAAAGAAGCTGCTGAAATCATGCGCTCCAGCAAAGTCTCAGAACTTCTGGTCAGCAAAAGAAATGAAGACGATGCATGGGGCATTATCACTGTAAGTGACCTGATTGGCAAAGTTCTGGTTCCTGACCGTGATGCTGGAAGCATTTATGTTTATGAAATCATGACCAAGCCTGTGATTACAATTCCCGCACAGATGGATATCCGGTATGCTGTCCGGCTGCTGCACCGCACAGATGTGCAACGCGCGCCAGTTGAACACATGGGCGAGATAGTAGGGATGGTCACTCTTCAGTCACTTATACTTGATAATGACTTGCTATAAGCTGTCTCCAGCAAAAACTGTAAAGGTGTAAGTTTATTTAGGAAGGAACATCATGTGGGGAATATATTCGGCTCTCCAAGCAGCATTTAACCGCAAACGCAAATGTCAGAACTGTGGTAAAATCAATATTGTCAAATATGAAGACAAGCTGAAAACAATTAAATGCTCAAATTGCGGACATAGTATTCCCTCACCAAAAGGTCAGTTGTAAAAACAGAATCCCATCAAAATAGAATTGGGATCGACATACACAGTCCGACAGTGATCACATCAACAATCCCAGATCGGACTTCGAAACGGCGGATGACCCTATCCGCCGTTTTGCGTTTTTAAATCCATTATTAGACTAAAAGTAGAACAGTTTTTCTCGGTCCTCATTGATACTTAAGAGGCTCGTCCAGATCAGTCACTCTCAAACATCTTAAAATCGTTAAAAAATTTTTGTTTGTATTTTTCAACACTTGCAGGATTAGTCATAATCATATCCAACTGCCGGGTATGGGTTATCAGATAGCCGAGCACCTTGAGATGGAACTCCATATCCTCTTGGATCAGTCCTTCAAGGCGGGCTGTAAGACTGTCCTCACGAATACGAATTCGGAAATCCAGCTCTTCAAGAATACTGCCGATAAATCTTGCTCGAAGGATCTTGCGTTCAGGGTTTGCTGCCCCTCCCTTAAACTGGAAGCTGGCATAATTTTCTGAAGTACGTTCTCCAACAAGTGACTCCACGGAGCAGAAATGAAATCCAAAACGGGATTGCAGACAGCAATAATTTTCAGAAATCATGAAATAATTCTTCTGAGCATAACGGGAAGGTGACGTCATATTCAAGTTGGGATTCATGGTCGCTTCAAACATGACCGACATTAACCCCTTTCCATGGATTGCCGGGGGCCCCTCCCAGGGAATTGCCTGCATCCCGGCCCAGAGAGCCCGCATGGGAATGGAACGCACATGTTCCATAAATACACATCTGGGATTAATGTCTCCCTCCTCACTGACTCCATTGCCGAGATCAAGAATCCAGAACTGCTTGGGTACATTGCAGATAAGTTGCCTTGAAGCAGCCATAATATACTCATCACTTATACCGAACCCGAACATCTCCCGAACAGCCATTTCGTGACAGAAGCGCATGATATCGTGGTAGGTTTTACACTTTGAGGGACGAAAATCAGGAGAATCCGGATCGGTAAGATTAAGACGAACTATGTGTCTTGCTGCCTTGCGTAGCGCCATCTGCACCGGGCTCCCCTTCATAAGCCGTTTGCGGGGTTTTTCGGTAAGCAAAGATTCCACCGGACCGGAATAAACCGCATGCCCGTCAGCATCCACGGTTACAATTTGTCCTTCTTGTAATTTTTCAAGGGCACCCTCGATTCCGAAAAGGGCAGGAACCCCGAATTCACGAGCCACATTGGCAAGATGTCCTGCCATGCCTCCCTGCTCTGTGATCACCGCACTGCACCGGTCCAATAATGCAGCTCGGCTTGGCAGGGCCTGTTTGAGAACCATGACTCCGCCATCGGGAAAAGATAGTTCATCTGCAGTCTTGCGGATAGGATAAACAGGACCGACTCCTACGCCGGGACTGGCAGTTCGTCCTCCTGAAATCAGAGGGACCGGCAGATCAGGATTTTCTCCAGAATGATCAAGGCCATCTTCAATGAGCATAAGCGGACGGCATTGTAAAAGATAAAAATCGCCATTTTCGGTGACAGCCCATTCAATATCCTGCGGCGTACCGAAATGATTCTCAATTTTCGAGGCAACATCAGCGACCATGACAGCCCGTTCATCTGTCAGGGATGGAGACTTTCGCGACTCGTCCAGCTCAATTGTCCGGCAGACTCCCTCCCCGGCATCGCAAATGAATTTATCTTTTTTATCTGCAATCCTCTTTTCTTGAACCTGTGATAAAGGAGCAGGGCTGACGACATACTCATCTGTTTCGGTGGAGCCATCTACTACCGCTTTGGGCAGTCCCCACACTGAGTAAATGGTGATATTGCCGTCACGGATATTAACCGGATTTCGTGAGTAGGCCACACCGGATGCAACCGGGTTAATCATCTTGATACAACCCACGCTCATGGCGACATCCTCGTCACGAAGCCCTCGATTATTACGGTAAGCCATGGCTTGCAGGGAGTATTTGGAGGCTATAACTTCTTTTATCGCCTCTATGAGGGAACTGCGTTCCACATTCAGTATGGAGCGGTACTGACCGGCAAAGGTAGCTCCTTCGCGGTCCTCGCCAAGAGCACTGGAACGAACAGCAAGATTTACCGGATTTCCAAGTTCTTCGCTGAGCTTGTCATAGGCATTATAAATGGCCTGAACAACTTCTACAGGCAAAGGAGCTTTCAGTATAAGACTCATGACAGAAGAAGAAACCTGAAAAACTTCTTCCCGGTTCTTAAAATCAGTAGCCTGAATACGACGGTCTATCTCGGCCTGCAAACCATCTTGAGCCATGAATTTATAGAAAGAGGCTGTAGAAACGACAAAACCTGAAGGAATCTTGAGGTTAAGACTACGTCCGGCCTCTCCCAGCATAGCCATTTTGGGACCGCACAGATCAGCCTGATCCCGCCCCACTTTGCCAAGATTCAGCACCAATTCGCCTTCCCCTGAATAGTGAATCGGTTCAATTTCAACTGCAATGCGATCCTGAATCTCGTTAAAAGTGGTGAAGAGTTTCGCATAGCCTTCAGGATTCAGCTCGTTCAAATGTTGGATCATCTGAAAAGTTGAAACAGATATGCGGGTACAGAGAGCACGCACATAGTGCATGCCGTAGGGACTGAATCCGCGCAGGGCCTCTTCCAGTTCAGCAATATGCTCATGCGTACTGGTGTTGGCTTGAATCAACCGCCGGAAATGATTGTAACGATCCGTAAGCAATTGCCTAGCTTGCTCCGGATCAATACGTTCCTTCTTCTTTCTGCCAAATGGAAGCCAGTCGAACAAACTCATAATTCAACAAACCTTCGATAGTTACGGGGCCAAAATTATCAATTCCTTAGCCGGTCAGAGATTGTATCTGTGCAAAATAAGCATACCTTCCAACTTATAACCACCGCAACAAAAACCGGGGCTAGGAACAGTAATTTTTCCAAACTTATGGAGGTAAGAATTTTAAAAAATATTCATGAAAAAACCCCGCTGTGTATTACACGGCGGGGTTTTTTATAGTGTAATGTTAATTCTGTCCGGCCCAGACACAGGAATTTTGTTCTTTGTCTTTGCTCCAAGGGTATAAGCAGGTTCCCTTCTGCTCTCCGGGGACGGTCGTGGTATCCGTGAAATTGCAGCTTAAGCTTGAGTTCTGACAGTACCACTGGACTCCTTTAAAGTAGGTGGCGACAGGGTTTTTAGGTGTGGTGCGTCCCAGTTTGTTATTTGCTGGGTCCGAGAAAATGGTTGTTCCATATACATAGGCCGCATTAGTATCTTTTTTCATTCTGTTATTAAGCAGGTAGGATATAGCTACTTCGCCTGTTCTGTCTTCGCCTGCGCTGCAATGGAAATAAAGAACATAAGGAATTTTATTCTTTTGGTTCATGGTTGTGCTGATGTAAGTAATTAATCCTGGCAGGTTACTGGCTTGGCCGCCGCCATTGCCTTCAGTAAGCATCTGCCACCAGAGGAATTGCCCGGTAGAATTGGTGCCGGCAAGCGGAACGCTGCCCTTGGCAGGTTGGAAAGAGTTTGCTTTAAGATTTGAGGCTGTTCCGTTGAAATGTGTGTACTCCGCTTTTAACATGGGGCCTTCACCAGTGTCGTTAATCAGGCTGATATCAACAAAAACGTAGGAATCGGGCAGAGGTTTGCCTAGTTGCGCCATAGACCTTGAATTCAAAGCTGCCAACACCCCTTTTTGGTCAAATACCCATTTGCCATTTTTCTGCACTGTGGGGTGCGGTCCTCTGAATAAAAAATTGTTGTTCTTGTAGTCTAAAAGATATGCATGTCCATAACTGGCAATTGCCGGATTGCCCTCAACGCAACCTGAATTTATCATTACAAAACCGGAGGCGTTGTCTTTTTGGCCCGGGGCGCACATGTGCGCACACCCTGTGCAGTTTTCTGAAGTGGAACCGGGGGAACAGTCTTGAGCATATTCCCAGCCTTTATCACCACCAACAACTTTGATCATGCATGTATAGGGGGATCCGGGAAATGACTGGTTGAGTGTGTTCACCTTCCAAGTTGTGTCATTTAGCATATGCACGAATTTAGGGCCGGTCGTTACTGAGTACGCAGGGCTGAATTTTCCATCTTCTTTCAACATGCTGAACGATGTAGTCATATTGTCGTAAAAAGTTTTATTTGCGACCTTTGATACTTTTTTGCAGTTTTGTGCAGGTGAGACAAAGAAGCTAACGCAATCAGTTGAATTGCCGACGCATTTTCCTTTAACCAGGCTAGTCGTTTCTAAAGCAGGTGAGATCACTTCTGCTGCTTGGGAAAGCGAAGGTCCTGCTCCTATGAGAAGAAGAGCAATAAAAGAACAGATGCCTAGCAATGACGGCAAGGTCATTCTTTGTTTTCCGGTGTGCATAAAAACTCCTTATTCTGTATAAAGTTCATCAAAAAGAGCGTGGTTGATAAGTACTTCATGTTGCACTCATCAACCACGCTGTTTGAAGCTATTGAGGTTTATTCGGTGTTTTTATTATTTTCGTATTGGGCGGTGTCTTCCCTGTCTGCTGGCAATATTGCGAGTTGTTCTTCGTGCATACATCGTAAGGCACGCCTTGCCCTTTGGGCACGGGTTTGCAGTAGTTGAGCTGGGCAGTGACAGCTACTCCTGTTTTGGCGTTGAGCTTTTTCACTTCTTCCGATTGGCAGGTGTAGTCAAAGTTCGCCTTCATGCAGTCGAGGAGGGTGGAGTACGATCCGCTGCCCGGGGCTACCTGACACTTATTGTTGGAGAAAGCCCATTTCTGTTTTTTGTACGGTTGTTGCTCTGGAACACCGGGGCAGAGGGTAACTTTTATGGTTGCCCCGGCCTTTTTGCAGATAGCGGTAGAGGCGTCATCGTTGAATTGCCATGCATAGGCATCCGAACCGACGGCCTTCAGGTATTTCACGTAGTTGGTGTAAGGTTTACCTTTGCCCTTTGACAGGGATACCATGTCATACTGCCCGGGAGTGCCAAGTGGGCCGACCGCGCATTGCGGGCCGCCGCAGCCAGGAGTGAGGCAGGTTTGCGGATCTTTGTCTGCACCCTTTGCTTTCATGACATTACAGGCATACCAGTCTGAAATATTGGGTGTGGATGTGGTTATCCCACCGCTGGCCGCTGTTGTTTTGGTGTTCTTATAGGGGGCCTGCCCTCCGGGAGGTTCAAGCCATTGTTCCGGGGCCATGCAGCCTGCCCGGCCTCTATTGTTGTTTGAGACTTGAAGGCCGATGCCGGAA
The DNA here is from genome assembly GCA_004923195.1 of Marinifilum sp. JC120. Lineage (NCBI taxonomy): Bacteria > Pseudomonadati > Bacteroidota > Bacteroidia > Marinilabiliales > Marinifilaceae > Marinifilum > Marinifilum sp. JC120. The sequence continues at coordinate 162,591 of RDSB01000004.1, forward strand.
GCGAGTTGCGAGTTCTGGTACAAAGTGGAGTTACCTGCGATTGTTGTCAGGTCCTCCTTGGGGCAGTCGTATAGGTCCGCCACAGCGTACATTTCTGTGAAGTTGCAATCGTTTCCGTTGTCAGTGATTTCCATGGACATGGGAACGTTGAACCCTGAAACCATGCTCAGGTCAAAGTAGTCTGTCGCTCCCATGCAGGTGCCGTCAGAAGGATTGACAGTACATTTGGTTCTGTCTGCTCCTGTGTATGCGCACCCTGCTGAATATTCAAAAACGGTTCCCACGCCGGAACTTGCCATTCCCGGCACTCCTCCGATGACACAATCTCCGGGCCAGCCTACGCCGGAAGGTGGTGTGTCGCAGCCGAGCAATACCCCGAAGTTGGCAGAGGCAATACCGCCGTCAGGCACCGGAATATCCATGCTGTCCCCGTAATTGATCTGTTTACGGAATAAGAGGGCAGATGTTCTGTTTTGGGGATTTGCATACATTTCTTCCATTCCGGCTTTTTCTGCCGTTTTGTTCCAAAGGTAAGCATTGTAGTAGTGCTGCTTGTCTCCGGCTGTGGGCGGAGTGAGCACAACATATGCGCTATCCATGCAGTTGTTATGGATGGTGATGCGTTTTTTCCAGGTCGTTGCATTGGTGTTGTCGCTGCATTTGGCTGTCGGCGGCGGTGGCGGCGGGGGAGGGGTATACTTGGTCATCTGGCAACCCGGGCTGAGGTTCATTCCGGGAGGGGGAAAGAGCATGGCTGCCTCGCAGCCGGGCTCAAGAGAAGTTTTGTTGCACCCATTTGCATATTCCCAGCCGGAAGGGGTAATTTTGATATATGTGGTGAGCTTTTGATTGAAATGATCGTTTTCCATATCCACTTTCCAGAGCACACCCTGCTTCATGTATTTTGTAACTGCACCGGCATTCTTATTGTCCACTGAAAACACTTCCTGGGCGGAAGTTCCGTTGCCAACGGAATAGGTAATCGTGTTGGTCCAGTTTTGCGTGCCGCAAGGGCCTATGGCCATGGTGATACCTGTGCAACTGCTGTCCCCGGAGTCCTGACAGAGGTATTGGCTGCTGTCGGCCCAAACTGTATTAGTAATGCAGCAAAGCACAAAAAAACAGGTGGTTAAGATTATACTGCTTGTTTTAATACCGTTCTCTTTCATGCGGCCCCCTCATATGGATTGTGATAAGACTGAAAAAATACAACACTACTATAAAACTATACCAACTTGCTTGTGTCAAGTTGTAGAAATGATTTTGTTTGGCTCTACTGCATGTGTCAGGGGCGGGGCACTATTGTAATTGAAGAAAGTAGTCCATTAATTTTAGATGTCCGTGGACAAAAAATGTTTAATCTCTTATACCTATATTAGGAGTCTCATAAAGGGAGGTCGCATTGAATTGTATACGTGGACTTAAGTCATACTTTTTGGATTCTGTTTTTACTGTCGGACTGTTTGCCATCGTCCTGATGTGTCTGATGACAGGGCCGTGTCTGGCTCAATCCCCCAAGACCGAGACCAGTGTCGGTTCCGGCGAGAGTGTCGGGGAACTGCTCGCCCCCTTGCAGGTTCTGCATGATGATCTTGCCAGAATCGAGGCCAAGCTGGATGCCCTTGCCAATGCCAAATGGGAATACAAGATTCTCATTCCTAATATTCTGGGAAAATCCAAACTTGATCCTTACGAACCCAACCTTGCTCCATATGGAAAAGAAGGTTGGGAACTTGTCACTTATTCGCCTGATGTCGGTTATATCCTGAAACGCAGAGTTGCACCTAAGTCCGAATAAACCGGGAAGCGGATATGGATTTTCAGCCTCAAAAACACTCGAAGAATGAGTCCGGGCAAAATGGTTTTACCCTGCTGGAACTCATTGTGGTCATGGTCATCATGTCCATTGTTATGGCTGTTCTTCTGCCGCGTCTCAGTGAACAACTCATGGGCAATACTCTGCGTGCTGCTGCATCCGATTTGGGGACCATCGCCACTTCGGCTCGGTTCAGGGCGGCTGATACAGGCAAACAGCATGTGGTGGTCATCAACAGTGAAAGTGGAGAACTGAAGCTTTTGAGCGGGGATAAGGGCGAGATCCTGAGTCTGACCTCGCTGCCTGCAAAAGTGGCTGTGGAAGGTATGGAACTTCTTGGTAAATCTGTTCCCGGTTATGAGATGCGTATCATTTTTTACCCACGTGGAACGGCTACCCCTGCCCGTCTCAAACTGGTTTCCGAGAAGCAGGAGAGCATGCACCTGATCGTAGCCGGGGCTGATGGGGGTGTGTATGTACGCTAAATCTTGTAACTCCGGTTTTTCCCTGATGGAAGTAATGGTTGCCATGGCTATTCTCTCTATCGGACTTGTTGCAGTGGCAGGTGTTTATTCACAGGCTACCGCATCTTTGTCTCAGGTTGAGGGGTATGAGCGGGCTGGTCTGGAAGCGGAAATGCGGCTGGCTTCTTTTCTGAATCAGGGAAATATCAAACCGGGGACCACCTCCGGTTCCTGCGAAACCCTGCCTCACGGCAGGTGGAAGATCGTCAGTAAAAAAGACAATGATTATCCCGGTGTGAGCCGGGTTATGGTCACGGTGTTGTTCTTCACGGAAGGCAGAGAGCATGAATATGTTCTGGAGACAGCTCAGGTTGAGCAAACCCTGCCTGTGCAGAGTAAAACCCAGACAAAGGATACGAAAAAATGAAACAAGATAGACGTTTGCATCTGTGTTTTTCCCGAATTCTACTTTTTCTTTTGCTGGGTGCTTTTCTGGTCGGGTGTCAGCTCAAGGCGGACCCCATCGATATCGGTTACCAGCCCATGTCCCGGCCTTTGATTGGACTCAAGTTGAAAGTTGTCCAGAAGGAGATGCATGTCATTGAAGAGGAAGGGAAAGAGGAGACCAGTGAGGATCAGGATCGTGCTCTTCTTGTTATGGATTGTAAACCGGACAGCCCGGCGCAGAAGGGCGGCGTTCAGCCCGGAGATATACTTCTGGAAATTGACGGAGTTCCGGTGCAGGGAATGCGGGATTCAACTTTCATCATGCAACGCAAGCGGCCGGGGGATAATGTTGCCTTGACCCTGTTCAGAAACGGCAAAGTCATCAAATTAGGAATTCATCTGCCTGCTGACGTCCCGGTCACCAAGGCGGTTAACACTACTAGCTGGGGGGCTTCATGATGCATACCGGAAAACGCGGTTTCACACTTATCGAGATGCTGGTGGTCATTGTGATTATCGGCGTGCTTGCGTCCATCGTGGCTCCAAGGTTCTTCGGCAAGACCGATGAAGCCAAGGTTGCAGCGGCAAAGGCGCAGATTGAAGATTTTTCCATGGCCCTGCAAAGCTATCAGCTGGACACAGGGAATTTTCCCACAAGCCAGCAGGGGCTTAATGCATTAGTGAAAAAGCCCACCACGCCGCCTGTTTCGGATAATTGGCATGGTCCGTACATGAGCAAGAATACCATTCCCAAGGACCCGTGGAACAATCCGTACGTATATACATCTCCCGGCAAACATAGCCCGGATTTTGACCTTCTCAGCTACGGCAAGGACGGTAAGCCCGGAGGAACCGGTGATAACGCGGATATCACCAACTACTGATGAGGGCGGGTTTACCCTGCTTGAACTGCTGGTGGCGATTACCGTGGGGGCGGTGGTACTGACAGCTGTTTATTCTATTTTCGTCACGGCCACGCGGGTGGAAAAGGGGGCGCAGGCAATGCTCACCCCCATGCGTTCAGCTTCCTACGCGTTCAGCATGCTCGGCAGGGACGTTCGCAATCTGGACCCTTTGTGCGCGGTTTCGGATATTATCTGCAAGAAAACCAAATGCCAGTTTCCTATTCTGGATGAAAAGGGAAAACGGATTTGGGTGCAGTATGTTCTTAAAGAAAACAGACTCTGGCGGGAACAGCGCAAGGATAAAAAGGGGAAACCTGAAAAAGGTAAACCTCTGTCAAAGATGGAACTTTGTTCCGGGGTGGTTGAAATACGTTTCAAGCTCACCAACAGAGGGCATGGCGGGGGGGCTACCGGAGATTTGAATACCGCATCCAAAGTAGGTCCGGGAATGATCGGATTGGTTTTGGATTTTAAGGAAGGACCGTCGCGGCGGGCCATTTATCGTTCACAGATTTTATTGGAAGTAACACCGCAACAGAAGGCAGGCTGAAAAGATGCATGAGAATGGTAGCGGACAAACACAGTCTTCAAGCCAACAGGGTTTCGCTCTGGTGGTCACGCTGTGGGTCATGGCCATTCTGAGCATCATGGCGGCTTCTTTTTCTTATGAGGCTTTATGCGAAACCAAGGTGGAAAGCTGGAAAAGTCAGGATAGCCGGGCTTACAATCTGGCGCGTGGTGGTGTTCACAGAGCGGCGGGCATCATCAGGAAGCATGCCCGTGACCCCGTGCACAGCATTACGGATAAGTGGTTTTCCGGGGATTCATTGTATAAGGATATCAAGTTCGGGCCGGGGTATTACTCCATTGTCCGACCTGATGCAGTCGTTACGAAGAAAAGCAAAAAAGCTGAGCTGTTGCAATACGGTCTAATTGATGAAGAGTCGCGCTTGAATATCAATGTTGCCACCATGGACCAGTTGCAGGGATTCCCCACTGTTTCCAATGTGCTGGCCGCTAATATCACTCTTTTACTGACCAAGAAGCGGGGAAACAGCACCAAGGGGGCTCCTCCGTCTGTGGTAATGGCCAAGGGGCAGGTCGATGGACCGATTCGAAGTCTGGACGAGCTGCTTCAGGTAAAGGGAATGACTCGGGATATTTTGTATGGGCCTTCTGGGAGTGACGGCGGCGGGAAGGCAGGTCTTGCGCGCTATCTGACCTGTTTTTCCTCGGGGAAGGTGAATATCAATACTGCCGGGAAGGAAGTGCTTCATGCAGTGGGTTTTACGACCGGGCAGGTGCAGACTTTGCTAGCCTACCGTCTTTCGGGGTGGAAAGGATTTGCAACGGTGAGCGCCGCACTTAGTACGTTAGGGGCTACCGCACAGAGTTCACATTTGACACCTTTTCTGACCGTGCAGTCCAAGAATTTTACCATGACCTGTCTGGCCGGATTCGCGCCCGGAAAGTTTGTGGAGCGTATTACTGCTAGAGTCAGCGTGGACAAAGATGAATTGCATTTCACCCGCTGGGAGTCCGAGTCCCTGCCACGAATATGAACGGGGTTGCAGTATGAATTTCAAGAAGTTGCTAAAGATTATGCCTCTGCCCCATTCTTTCGGGAAGAAGTCCCGGACTGCTCTGGTGTTTGACGTGCATGGGCATTGCGCAGCTTCGTTTGAATATTCTTCCAAGGACAAGCAGTGGCTTTCCCTGCCGCAATTACCTGACACAAATTCTCCCCGTCCCTGTAGCATGGTACTTCCTTCGGCCATGGTTGCGCTGTGCCGTACCCCGACCCCGGACAAAGAACAGAAGGACGCAGTGGCAGCTTTGGGTACGGAAGCCGGTCAACGTTTGTTCCGTTCTCCTGAAACCGGGGGCCGGGAGATCCGATGTTACGGCGGCAAAAAAGGTATGACCGCTACTCTTGGCTGGATTTCCAATGAGTATCTTCATGGATGTCTGGAAACAGCAAAGGGTATGGGATTTCAGGTTACGACCATAGTGCTGCCTGAATTCGATCTGAAAGTTTCCGGGCCGACCCTGCTCGTGTCTCGCGAAAAAGGAGAAACACGTCTGTGTTGCATCCACAAGAAAGTTCCCGTGATCTGGCAGGTGGTACCGGATGGAGGTCCGTCACTGGCAAGTGCGCTGGGTGTGATTCTCGCGGAACTTGAGGCGGAAGAAAAGCCGAAGCCGGAAAATGTTGTGGTTTGGATTCTTCCCGGTGGCGGCGAGCCGGATGGTTTCACTGAAGCAATTGAAGCTGGTTTGCCCGGGATTCCTGTGGAAAATCTCCGTTCCCATGAAGATCTTTTGTCTCTGTTGCACATGAACCATGTGAAAGGTTCTTTCCATGAAAGTCTTGAAGAGTGGGAGCGTATTCCCCTTGCTCCGAAAGACTACTTGCGGCCAGGGTTGGCACTTGCGGGGGCCATTGCGGGTTGCCTGTTGCTTTTCTTTTCCGTGATCCATTTGAATACTCAGGATGCCGATGTTCTTAAGCAGGAGGCACATAAGGTTTTGTTTCTGGCAAAACGCACGGACGTGGTGACCATGGAGGTGCGGGAGTATGTCAGACGCAACAGGGAAATACTAAGATATACGGTGCAGAAGCCTTTTGTTTCCCATGTGTTCCGTGATCTCGGTGATTCGGTTCCGGCTCAGGTTAAGTTGAATACCATGCGACTTGATCAGTCCGGTAAGATTACCCTGCAAGGGGAGGCGAGAAGTGAAATCAGCCTTATGGCCCTGCTGGAGAACCTGAGCAGTGCACAGATTTTTAGCAATGCGGTACTCGCTTCCATGAGCAAGTTGGAACAGGGGCAAGGATTCCGTTTTGTGGTGGAGCTTGATTTTCCGGCTTGGCAAAGTTTTTTCAAGCCCAAGAAGAAGCAGGGGGAAACGCAATGAACGTTCTCCTTGCCTCTTGGAACAAACTTGATCCGCGTGACCGCCGTGCTCTGGGCGTATGCATCATTTTTTTGCTTGCCGTGGTGTTGTATATGGGGGTTCTGGCTCCCCTCGTGGACATGTACGAAACCACGGTTCAGGAACAGGCCGATCTGAAGAAGGAAATTCAATTCAACACGCCCAAGGCCATGGTTTTGCCGGACCGGGAGGCAAAGTTGCGTCAGGTTAAGGGTGAATATGAATCCCTTAAACGCCAGTTGGAGCTCGTGGATCGCAGGGATTGGGGAGCTTCGGATATTTATAATGAAATCAGAGATTATGCATCTATTACCGGGATTACCATTAAGGAAATCCGTCCCTTAGCGAAAAAAAAGGATGGATTTCTGTCCAGTCAGCCCATGGATGTGACCTTCAGCGGTCCGTTCACTGCTATTGAGAAGTTTATTTATTATCTGGAAACTTCGCCGCAGGTTTTTGTTGTTTCGGAAATATCACTGACCGGTAAGAGCGGCACTATGCAGGGCGGTTTGGTGATCAGCAAGTATTCCATTCCTGCCGGGGTTGATTCCAAAATGGCGGAACACGCAGTCAAACTAGTACTCTCCATGCCGCCATGGATCGGATTCGCTCCTTTTGAGATAGCCCGGCACAATGGATGGCTCCATTCAAACGGCACGCGCATTGAGTGTTATTTTTCTGAGCATGAAAAAACGAATTTTGAAAAATTGTACGCCGGAGAGATCGACGGGACTGCCACCCATGCTTTGGAACTTGTCCAGCTCCTCACCAGAGGGGCGGACCTGCGCATAGTGGCTCCTTTGGCGAAGTTCAAGGCCGGGGATGCGCTGATGGTGGCGGGTAATTCACCTGTGAAATCCGTGAAGGATTTGCGCGGGAAGACGGTATTTTTGGAAACAGGCGGAGCTGCCCACTATTTCCTGTACGAAGTTCTCAAGAAGAATGGCATGTCACTCTCTGATGTAACGGTGAGCAATATGGCCCGTGACATAGTGGCCCAAAGTCTTGAAGCCGGACTCATTGAAGCGGGCGTCACCTTTGAACCATATGTCGGTAGATTGCAGAAACTTCGCATCGCCAGACTTGTGGCAGGACCGGAGGATGTGGACAACTGGACTTTGCAGTTTCTGGTCCTGCGTGAAGATGCTTTGCCCGGCAATGAAAAGGCGGTTGAAACCCTCATAAACGGTTTTGCGCGGGCTGTGCACTGGTGGGAGCAACACCCGGATGAGGCTGTGCAGTACCTGAGTGGCAATAACCCTCAAGGGGTTTCACAAGGGACTATCAGGAAGATCCTGAAGAGTGTTCGGTTCCTGACTCCTGCTCAGGTACAGGCTTATTCTTGCGTCGAACCGGAAGTGAATAATTCTCTGGATGAGTATTTCAGGAAATATGAGACATTCTTCAAGCAGGAGCTTGGATATGATGTGGTCGTTCCCAAGGCCGATATCATTGACTGGCAATATGTCCGCAAGGTGTACAATTGTACGTCGCATGCAAACGGTACGCACGGGGCAGGGGGCTGATCATGGGCATGGAAAGATATCTGCACAAAAACGCTGCGGACGCTTTTTTCAGGATAGCGCTTATTGTCGCGGCCCTGACATTGGTCGGTGCAGTGCTTATTCTTTCCCTTCCCGCACCGCATCCTCAAGTGAGGAATCATGTGGATGCCACCCGTGAACATCCACCGTCCGATCCTTTAGCTTATCCTCATTATTCATTTTTCACCACTAAGCGGCGTCATATTTTCCAGTACGGCCAGCTTCATCTGGTGCATCGTTCCTACAAACGAACGGCTCCTGATTTGCCTCCCGGACCGAATGTTTCCGGGCTATCCCTTATGGCGACTATGCCGGGGGCAGGCAAGTCCTATGCAATAATCAGTGGAATCAATGGCGGTGCAAGCACTTTGGTTACTTTGGGGCAGCTGGTCAGGGAGAGCATACTTGTGGAAATCGCTTCAAATCATGTGACCTTGGCCCGAAATGATCAGAATGTAACATTACCCATGAATACCGCGTGGGAAGCGCAGACTGAAAGTCTGATGAGTGAGGCTGGTATCTCTGAAGGGAGCGGGAGTTCCTATACGCTTTCAGTTCCTTCGGATGCAGCAGCCAAAGGCGTCAACGTAAATATCAAGGGTTGGGGGGTGTACCTCATTCCTCTGACTGAAATGGAACGGAAAGATATGGGAATTCAGTCTGGTCGCGGGCTGAAAGTGGCCCGTGTTGTGCGCAAGGATACAGGTCTGCTGCGGGGGGATTTGCTTCTGGCTGTTTCCGGCAGGCCCGTGGGGTCGATACCGCAGGTCGATGCTATATTGAAAAATAAAATCGGTAAGGACGTGTTTCTGACAATCATTCGTAAAGGAAACCCCATGAATGTGGATATTCTGATTCCCTGATTTTCACGGAAATCGAAACAGGTTAACATTCAGGAAAATATAAGATGAGAGAATCCATGATGAGAGCTGCCCACTGCATACGATGGTTTGTCATTCTGGCGATGATATGCGTTTTTTCCGTTCCTGTGACTGAAGGTCCGGGATATGTTGCCCATGCCGCACCTGCGGGGAAAAATCTGATCGAGATCAATTTCAGGCAGACGGATATCATGGCCGTGCTGGAATTTTATTCACATCTCATGGGCAAGACGTTCATTCCGAATCCTCAACTCAAGGGTCCGGTAACAGTTATTTCCCCGAAGCCCGTAACCAGATTGGAAGCGTTGCGGTTGCTGTTTTCCGTGCTGGATATGAAAGGTTATACCCTTGTGCAGCAGAGCGGTTACTACAAGGTAGTCTCCAAAAGCACGGCTGTTCATGAAGGGCTGAATGTGGATTCCATCACTGTGGGCGGCGACCAGATGAGTACTGAGGTTATTACCCTCAAGTATCTGAAAGCAGCTGACGTGATCGCTGATTTTCGGCAGATTCTGTCGCCTGAAGGGTCTATTTTTTCGGGAAAATCAAACAATTATATTGTGTTTACAGATACTGCCGCCAATGTGAATAAGATTAAGAAGTTGATCAGCCACATAGACAAACCCGGCTCCCTGCCTTCTTCCAAAACCTATTCCCTGCAATATATTGAGGCCAAGACCGTGGCTCCGCTCCTGACCAAGCTTTATACGGAAAAGGTGGTCAAGGCTAACCAGAGTAAGGTCCAGATTCTTGCCATGGAGGAGACCAACTCCCTGATCGTACTTGCCCCGGAAAGCGTGCATACAGATATCTCCAGAATTGTAGCCAAGCTTGATGTCCGCACCATGCAGGTTTCGATCAAGGCTTACCTTGTGGAGGTGACTCTGACCGATGAAACCAAGCTCGGTTTCGAGTGGATGTTCAATACCAACGCGGACGGTACCGATCTCAAAGGGGCTATGGATTTCGGCCATATTTTTGATCCCACCGGAATCGCCAATACAGCGCAGGAAGCCCTTAAATTCTCCATTATCAACTCAGATAATTTTAAGATGATGATGAATTTTTTTGCCTCGGACGATAGCTCCCGCGTGGTCTCCGCACCGCATATTGTGGCTTTGGATAACCAGAAAGCAAGCATTGCCGTGGGCACGGAAATACCCATTCTCAAGCTGACCCAGACCTCTATGACTTCCCAGCAGAATGTGATCAAAACCTATGATCACCGCAAATTCGGTATGCAGCTGAATATCACACCCACCATTGCGGAAAACCGGGATGTTACTCTCAAGATTGACCAGACTCTGTCCAGTCTGGTCACGGATGAGACCGACCCGGATAAATGGCAGTCCACTGATCGTGCGGCTTCAACAACCGTGCTGGTCAAGGATGCCCAGACTCTGGTTATCGGTGGTCTCATGACCGTTAATGGCGGTCTGAATAAGAAGGGAGCTCCTTATTTGCGTGACATGCCCGTACTCGGTCCTTTGTTCGGTACTCAGGATGATAAGATGACCAAGTCGGAACTCCTGTTGTTCCTGACTCCATACGTGATCGCCACGCCGGATGAGGCAGATGAGATGAGCGGACTGCGCAAGACTCAGAGTCCTATGGCTGTGGATGAATTCGGTCTTATTTTCGACCTCTAGCCCCGGAAAGAGACATGCAGGAAAAAGAAATGAAACTCCTTCCGGCAACACCTTACGATCTGTCCTCTCCCGACAGGGTCCGGGCTTGGTGGCAGCGCATCAGGCAGGCCGGGGAGTCTGAGCAGGACGCGCTCAGGAGTACGGCGGAGTTTATCGGTCTGGAGTGGATGGAACTCGACAAAACCTATCTTGCCGAGCCGGGACTGGTGCAGCTTGTGCCTGAGAGTTTTGCAAAGAGCCATCTGCTGCTTCCTTTGGCAAAGGAACAGGACGGGATGGTTCGCATGGCCGTTGCAACGCCTTTTCTGGGAACAGCAGTGTCCGAAATGGAGCAGGCTCTGGAAATGGACATTCACATGGTTCTCGCTCCGGCGGATAATCTTGTGGATGCTCTGGAACGGGCCTATTCCGGCGAAGGCATGGAGGGGGTCTTCACCAGTCTGGATGATGGCCTTGATTCCATGGATGATGTGGAGGATTTGCGGGATATGGCTCAGGCCGCGCCTGTTATCCGGCTGGTCAATAATTCTTTTCGCGACGCCATTGCTCAGGGAGCTTCGGATATCCATATTTCGCCCTATGAGGACGGTCTGGAAATACGCTTTCGTGTGGATGGAATCCTGCATGTGGTCAATACCGTGCCCAGAAAATATCAGGCAGCCATCATTTCCCGGATCAAGATCATGTCCAATCTGGATATTGCCGAGCGTAGGATTCCCCAAGATGGTCGTATCCGTTTGAAAATGGAGCAGTCTGATTATGATATCCGCGTGGCATCCACCCCCACCGTGTTCGGCGAAGGTGTGGTCATGCGTATTTTGGACAAGTCATCCATTAAGGTGGATATCGCGGACGTAGGCTTTGAACCGGAGATGCTCGAGATGTGGATAAAACTCGTCCATCGGCCCCACGGTGCAATACTCGTGACCGGGCCGACCGGGTCCGGGAAAACCACTACGCTCTATGCCTCGTTGAACTACATCAAATCCCCGGAATTAAAAATCATCACCACGGAAGATCCTGTTGAATACCAGCTGCGCGGCATCGACCAGATTCAGGTCAATCCCAAAGTAGGGCTGACTTTTGCGGCAGCTCTGAGGAGCATTCTGCGTCAGGACCCGGACGTGATTATGGTCGGGGAAATCCGTGATTTGGAAACCGCTGAAATTGCGATCCAATCATCCCTGACAGGCCATCTTGTGCTTTCCACCCTGCATACTAATGATGCTCCTACAGCCATCACCCGCCTTGTGGAGATGGGCATTGCTCCTTACCTTGCCGCTCCCACTCTGGCTGGGGCAATGGCTCAGCGGCTTCTGCGTAGGTTGTGTACCAACTGCAAGAAGCAGGGAGCGGACGGCAAGTGGCAGGCTGTGGGCTGTGATATCTGTGAAGGTTCCGGTTACAAGGGCAGGCTCGGAATATTCGAGTTGCTTATCAATACTCCAGCCATCCAGACGCTTATTCAAAATCAGGCCAGTGCTGCTGAAATTGGAGCCAAGGCACAGCAGGAAGGCATGCGCACCCTGCTTCAGGATGGCCTTGCCAAGGCGGCAAGGGGGCTGACCACGGAAGAAGAAGTCTATCGTATGGCGCAGGATAATTAGTTAAATTTTGTAATTGGAGCACCCATGGCAACGTTTACTTATACGGCTATCAAAGACGGCAAGCAACTTTCTGGCGAGATGGAAGCTGCTGATGTCACAGCTGTGCAGCGTGAACTTTCCGGGCAGGGAGCCAGAGTGCTGCGGGTGGAACGTAAGGACGGCGGGCCGGGGGAAGAACAGAAGGGAAGGGTAAAGAGCCAATCACTTTTCGGTAAGCGTATCAGTTACAAGCAGGTAACCTCTTTTACCCGCCAGTTTGCCACTTTGTTGGGATCAAGCCTTCCGCTTGTGCGGGCTCTTTCATTTTTGCAGGACCAGAACGCAGGCACTGTGCTGGGAGAGGTTATAGGAACCATCAATTCCCGCGTCCGCGAGGGCATGCCCTTATCGCGGGCCTTGTCCGAATATCCTAAACATTTCGATACGCTTTATGTCTCACTAGTGGCGGCAGGAGAGGCAGGCGGCATGCTGGATCAGGCTATGGATAGGCTGGCTTTTATGCGCGAGGCTCAGGAAGACCTGCGTTCCAAGGTTTCCGGGGCCATGATTTACCCGGCCATCATGTTTATAGCCATGGTGGGGGCGATCATTACCATGATGCTGCTCGTGGTCCCCAGATTCGCTCAGATGTTTTCCAGCATGGGCCAGAAACTTCCCGTTGCCACCCGTATGCTCATCGGTATTTCGGACACTTTGCAGCAGACATGGTGGTTGTTTCCTTTGTTTCTGGTGGTCGTTATCCCTGCATGGAAAAAGATCGGTTCCACCCCGGCAGGACGTATGCGCATTGATTCCGTCAAACTTCAGATCCCGGCTCTCGCCCCCATTGTCATACAGGTCAGCATGGCCCGCTGGTGCCGTACTTTGGGAACCTTGATCGGTTCCGGTGTTCCGCTCCTGTCCGCGCTTCAGTCTAGTGCTGGAGTTACCGGAAATGTGGCTGTCTCAAAAGTTGTGGAAAAGGCGACCGCCGAGGTCCGCGAGGGCAGCAAGCTGGCGACTCCGCTTAAGGAGAGCGGGGTCATCCCGGCATACGTGACGGAAATGATATCCATGGGCGAAGAGTCCGGTTCCTTAGACACTATGCTCGGAAAAATTGCTGAACATTATGAACGCGAGGTCGATCAGCTGGTCAAGAACCTCACCTCCATGCTGGAGCCGGTCATGATTCTGGTGATGGGTGCGGTGGTGGGGTTCATCGTTATGGCAATACTCTTGCCGGTGTTTCAGATGCAGCTTATGGCGGGGTGAGATCTGCAAAATACAAAAGTAAAAATCCCTATGGCCGTATGAAGTTTTTTTATTAAATTGCTGGAGAGGAATCTATGTTGAAGCGAATTATGTTGATTTTGTCGGTTGCTGTCATGCTTTCCGGTTGCGTTAACAAACAGATGCTAAAGGAGCAGATTGCCGAGGCCATTCGCGAAAATCCCCAGATTGTATTTGATGCCATGCGTGAGAGAAAAATGGATATGCTGGTAATTCTTGAAGAAGGCATAAGCGAGCGGGAGAAGCTTAAGCGTGCAGCCCAGCTTGAAGCGGAAATACAAAATTCTTTCAAGCCTCGAATCTGGGACGGAAGACCAATGCTTGGCAATTCTGATGCCCCGGTAACTATCGTAGAATATTCCGATTTTCTATGTCCTTATTGCAGTAAGGGCGCAAGTGTGGTCAGCAAGCTGGCCATAGAGCAGCCTGAAAAGTACAGGCTTATTTTCAAGCACCTGCCCATGAATGAAAAGTCCCGCGAGTTGGCCCTTGTTTTTGAGGCAGTAGCCCTGTTTGATAAGGAAAAGGCGTATAAATTCCATGATCTCGTTTTTGAACGTCAGAGAGAAATTTATGAAGATAAATCCGGTGCTGTTCTGAATAGGATTATTGAAGAAGTCGGCGTTGATCATGACCTGCTTCAGAAAAGTCTCAATTCTGTTCAAGTGCAGGAATATTTGCTGGCTGACGAAAAAGAAGCCAGAGAGTTCAAGATAAACGCCACGCCTACATTTCTTGTTAATGGCGTTACTGTGCGTGGTTACCTTCCTGCGGAAAAGTTCGAAAAGAAGGTTGATCTTATTCTGGAAAAAACGACCAAAAATGCAGCAGCTGAAGCTCAAGAGGGTGAAGCCTGCGAAGATTGTCTGAATCAAATGTAAATGGTGTCATATAATCCCCCCCAGCCGAATTAATTCTGCTGGGGGGATTTGCTTTGGTTGGGAGTACGTTTGTCAGGCTGTAATTGTGCGCATGGATTCGGCACATTTTTCCTTGCGGGTTAGAACAACAAACAGAGCCGGGATAAGGATTATAGCCCCTACTGTGGCAGTGATTTCGCCGAAGATGATGGCTTGGCAGATGGGTGCCCAGCCGGGGTCGGACAGGGCCAGCGGGGTCAGTCCGGCAAAGTTGGTGATGGTGGTGCTGGTGATGGGGCGCAGTCTGTCTGCGGCGCCGCGTGCTGCGGCTTCGAACAGAGGGACTCCTGTTTTGAGATGGTTGCGGATGGTTTCCACCACGATGATGGCGTCGTTGACCACGATACCCACCAATGCCACGATGCCGATGGCTGCTGAAAAGGAAAAGGGCAGTCCGAAGAGCATGAAACCGAAGAAGACTCCCCCCAGCGCAAAGAGCACCGTGCTTAGGATGATCAGCGGATAGAGCAGGGAATCAAAGAGCAGGGCCAGAATGGCGAAAACGAGGATGATTGACCCGCAGAAGGCTTTGAACATGTTGGCGTAGGTTTCGTCCGCTTCCTCATCGCCTATGATGGTATAAGTGTATCCTTCGGGCCAGTCCCGCTGCATTTCTTTTAAGACCGGGTGCATCTTTTCTACTACTTCCGGGAGATAGATGCCCTTGTTTTTTGCCAGCACGGTGAGTGCCCGTCTGCCGTCGGCATGGAGGATGAGCGGCGTGGCGGTGGTCATGTGCGGATTTGCTATGCTTTCCAGCGGGATGGATTCACCTTTTTCGTTGATGATGGATAGTCCTGCCAGCTCGTGCCAGCTTTTGGGACCAGCCATTTTGCCATTCTGGCTGGGCCACCATGTGCCGATGCGTATTTCGAGGTCGTCCTTGGTGCCCGGGAGCTGGTAGTCGGCAATCTTTTCGTTTTCCATGTAAACCATCATCTGGTTTGCCAGCTCATTTGTGCTCAGGCCGTGATGGTCCAGTGCTTCGCGCATGGGTGTGTAGCGAAGTTCGGAGCGGGCCGGGCCTAGATTGTCGCGCACATCGTAAATTCCGGGGATGGAGTTGAGTTCTTCCTTAATATCCTGTGCGATGGACCGCAGTTTGCTGAAATCTGTCCCGTTGATCTGAATTTGAATGGGGTCGCCGCTTTCCGGGCCGCCGCGCTGGGCATTGATGTATACCTTTGCGCCGGGCTGGTCCTTAAGCGCGTCTTCGAATTCTTTTTTTAGTTCCGGCACATAGTCAAAGCCGATGCGGTCCCGGTCCTTGCCGGGAATCAAGTAGCAGCCGAAGCCCATTATATGCGGTGTCTGTTCGCCGCGCATGTGATCGAAATTCGAGGACTTTGAATAGGCGTCCTTGCCTCCCACCACGCGCATGACGTTTTGAATGTAAGGTTTGCTCTGCAAGATGGGACTGAGCCTTTCCGCCACCAGTGCTGTTTCTTCAATGGGTGTATCGCAAGCCAACTCTATGCTGATGCCGATGGTGCGGCCGTCTTCATCGTTATATAGGGTTGCGCGCATTCCTTCGGTGGCCATTATGCTCAGCATAAAAACCCCCAAGGCACCGCCCAGCCAAAGCCCGGCCCGCTTTTTATTGTTTACGACATTTGTCCTGAGCCAGCCGGTCAGCTTTGTTTCCAATTTGTGGGAGAGTCGATCCACAAATCCCGGTTCATGATTGCCTCTTTTGCCGAGAAAAGGGCGCAACAGGGCCGGGCCGATGATGATGGAGACAGCAAAAGAAACAACAAGGCAGACTGCGGCTGTAACCGGGATTATGCGCATAAATTTTCCGTCGACACCGGGGATCAGTGCCAGCGGGGTAAAAACCAGAATAGTGGTCAGAGAACCGGAAAAAGAAGGTACGGCATAGGTGGATATGGTGTATTTGACCGATTCGGTGAAGTTCATTCCTTTAAGAAACAGGGCATCGTGCATGCCCTCCATGATGAGGATGAAGTCGTCGACCAGCAGCCCCAGTGCGATGATCATGCCGATGATAACCAGCAGGTTGAAGGTGTAGCCCATGGCCCAGAGGATGGCTACTGTGCCGAGCAGGGTCAGCGGAACAGAGAGGGCGGCAACAGTGGCTTCGCGCCATGTAAGCAGGACCAGCAGCACGCAGAAGACCGCCAGCATGGCCTGCCAGCCATTGGTCAGCCCACGGTTCAGTTCGGTTTCAATCATTTCGGCCTGATTGCCTGTAAGTCGCCAGTGGACTCCTTCGGGCCAGATAGAGCCGCTTTGGGTTTTGCTGAGTTCCTTGCGGACTTTTTCAACTAGATCGATGGTGTCATAGCCCGGTGATTTGAGAATTTCCAGCCCGACAACAGTTTCAAAATCTTCTCCTTCCCAGCTTAGGGCGGCCTGTTCGGTCCCTTTTCTGTGGCTTCTGCTGACCGTGGCAATGTCGTCCAGCCGGACAATCCCCCCCCCGAACCGTTTCCCAATAAATAGTTTTTTCAGGTCTTCAAGTTCGTTATATACCCCGTCCATTCTGAGGGAAAAGTTGAGGTCCCGGTTTTCAAATTTACCCCATGGTGCGTCCACCCCGTTACTGGTTATTTTATCGCGTACAACCGAAGCCGGGATGCCGTACTCCTTTAGTTTGTCCGGGTGGAGCTGGATATGGATGACTTTCTTACGAATGCCGACTTTGTTTACTTTACGCACACCCGGAATCCTGCGCAGTTCCCGGCGCAGAGATGTTCCTAATTCTTCCAGCACGGTCCGGCCTACTTCACCGGAAAGAGCTACTGTTGTGACTGGAATGTCGTTAACTGTGGAAAAGTCTATTTTTGGCGGTTTGGTGTCTTTGGGCATTTCGTTTCTGGCGGTATCCACCCGCTGACGCAGGAGTTGCCTGCTGTCCTGAATGGAGCAGTCCGCTTCAAAGGTGACGATGATTAAGGAAGAACTGTAAGTGGAAGTGGAACGGACTCGCTTTACTCCTTTTAGGCCGCGGAGCTCCTTTTCAATTTTCTGGGTAATTGATTTTTCCACCATGGCTGAGTTGGCTCCTTCCCAGACGGTGGTCACGTAAAAAGTGGGAATCTCAAGATCTGGCAATGCTTCCTTACTCATGGAATTGTAACCCACCAGCCCGAAGCCAGTCAGAACCAGCCCCCAGATGATCGCCGGGACCTTGCGCAGGAAAAAGAATGAGAAAATAGAATCTGTTTTAGTGTTCGACATTTTCATTCTCCGTGGTCTTATTTTGCTTGATGATGGAAACGGGTGCTCCGTTGACCAGTTTTTTGCGTCCGCCCTGAGCCACCAGTTCTCCCGGTTTCAGCCCGTGTAGGATTTCGGCAAAGCGGTTGTCGCGCAGCCCGGTACGCAGATTGCGCCTTCGGGCAGTGCCGTTTTCACATATAAATGCATAGGGTTGCGGTCCGTCGTAGAGCATGGAATTCAGCGGGATGCGCGGGGCGCTCTCTTTGTGTTCGACCATGATCCAGCAGGTGGCGAACATGCCGTCGGGGATGATTGTTTCCTGTTGCTTCAGGCGGATTTTGACCCGGACGGCCCGTCGTTTGCCGTCAATCTGCGGGCTGACCGACCAGACTGTCCCTTTTGCTTTGGGCGCGTTTTCAAGGGTGGTTCCTTTGGGCCAGCCTTCAAAGCCGGGTGTGACCACTACTTGCTGTCCGGTCCGTACCCTGCGGCCCTGTTTTTCAGGGATGTGCAGGGTCAGTTCCATTTCGCTGGGATCAATGATGGTCAGGGGCGCACTGGCGGCAAGTTCAGCTTTGCTGGAACGGTTTACGTCGGAAGGTTGGAAATAGTCACCGACTTTGATGTTCATGCGGGCGATGATCCCGTTGAAGGGCGCGCGCAGTTCCAGCTTTTCCGGTGCACGGCTGACTTTGCGCAGTTCCGCGCGGGCACTATTAAGCTTGGCCTGTGCTGTGGCGATATTCATTTTTGCCACGGAAAGGGCGGCTTTGGCTCTTGTGAAGCGGAAGCGGGCTTGATCATACATGTTCCGGGCGAGGAATTGTTGTTCGAAAAGTTGTTTCTTACGTTTGAGATCCTGTTCCGCTTCAGTGAGGGTCTCCTCTGCCTGCTTCATGGTGGCCCGCAGTCCGTCCAGTTCACGCTGGGCGGCGAGATAGTCCGCTTCGCATTGGGAAACTTCCGAGTGTTTGTCACGGGAGTCTATACGGGCCAGCAACTGTCCGCTTGAATCATTCGCAGGGCCGAATATCCTTGTACCTTCCCGCAGCGGATTTCCGTCTTTGTCTTGACCGATGAAGACAACTTTACCGGGTTCTTCAAACTGGAGGGAGGATTTGCGCACTGCCTCGGCTCGGCCTTCAGCCATGACCCAGCTGGATACCGGGCCGTTGGATATTTCGTGGACACTTACCCGTAAAGCCGGCTGTGCAGATGTGTTTGAGTTTGCAATGGCTTGAATCTCATCCATACGCCAGAGCCAGACAAAGATTACGGCGGCAGTTGTAATTGCTGCTATAGAATACAGGCTGGTTTTTTTTAGGGATGGCATTTCTATCTCGTTAGTTTTGCAGTTGTTCTTTCAGAACTGTTTCCTTCAATCTTTATTATTCGAATGATTGCTCGATAAACCGTATGAGTTCCGTTTGACATAGCTCAGGAAGTCATGTCAATAAAATTCGAACAACCATTCTACAAATGAGGATTCAATGCCCAGAAAAGTAGATCAGGAAGGAACAATCAAACGTAGGGAGCAGATTCTCAAGGCTGCCGGAAAATGTTTTGCCGCTAAAGGGTTTCACCAATCAAGCATGGCGGATATCTGCAAAGAAGCAGGACTCAGCCCCGGCACTGTGTACCATTATTTCCGTTCAAAGGATGAGATGGTTCTTCATTTTGCACAGCGGGAGTTGGAGCAGGCACAGGAGTATGCCGAAGTTTTGAAAAATGTCGGTTCTGTTGAGGAGTTGGTTGATTTTACCATTTCGGCCATTCTGGATCCTGAGGAGCACGGGGAATTACAGTTCTATCTTGAACTGTTGACCGAGGGAGGTCGCAATCGCGATGTGGGTAAGGCTTTGCTTCAGGCTGATGAAGTCGTGTACTATGCTCTCAAAAAACACCTGAAGAGACTTGAAGCACATGGTAATGGGGCTTCAAAAAGTTCTCTTGCTTATTATGTGGGAATGCAGATAGTTGCGCTGGAAATTTTTAAGCTGGAGGACCCCTCTGCCAAAGAGTGCCGGGAAGTGTCCATGCTATTTAAAAAGGGATTATTGAGCGTCTTGACCGGAGAAAAAGATAATTAATTCCCGATGTTTTATGAAAAAGTATGATGTTAATCCCGGACGAACTCAGAATAAGCCTGAGTTCGTCCGGGATTAAATGTTTACTTGGAAGAGCTATGCGAATACCCGCCGTATTCAGCGCCCAGTGAATTGGTCACCGGGTTTTTCTCAAAGTAATCCAGACATCTTTTCATGTCTTCAATGAGCAGTGATCCAATGTCGCGGCTGACCCCGTGGCGGACCAGAACGCGCATCAGCACTAGATCTTCCCGGTGGGCAGGCATGGAATAAGCCGGAACCTGCCAGCCTCTGGAGCGCAGTTTATCCGAGAGATCGTAGCAGTTGAATCCTGTTACGGATTTTTTCAGCGACCATGATACTGCGGGTATGCCGCCCCTGCCGTTGTAAACGATATCGAACACGCCCAGCTTTTCGATTTCATCGGCAAGGTATGCGGCGGTATCGTAGCAGGCCTGATGGATTTTGCGGTAACCTTCCCTGCCCAGCCGTAGGAAGTTATAGTACTGGGCAACGATTTGGCCCCCCGGTCTGGAAAAGTTAAGGGCGAAAGAAGGCATGTTGCCGCCCAGATAGTTGACCCAGAAAATAAGGTCGTCCGGGAGGTGTTCGCGGTCACGCCATATGACCCAGCCCACTCCCAGCGGGGAAAGACCGAATTTGTGACCGGAAGTATTGATGGACTTCACCCGTTCAAGTCTGAAATCCCATTCAAGGTCCGGGTCGCAGAACGGGGCAAGGAAGCCTCCGCTTGCTCCGTCAACATGAATAGGGATATCCAGTCCGGTTTCATCCTGAAGTTTGTCCAGAGCTGCGCAGACTTCCTTGACCGGTTCGTAGTCGCAGGTGAAGGTTACCCCGAGGGTGGGTACCACGCCGATGGTGTTTTCGTCGCAGCGTTTGATCACTTCTTCGGGACTCATGATCAAGCGGTCTTTTTCCATGGGGATTTCGCGTAGTTCCACATCCCAGTATTTGGCGAATTTGTGCCAGCAGATCTGTACCGGACCGCAGATCATGTTCGGTTTATCAGTGGGTTTGCCCTGCGCTTTCATTTTTTCACGCCAACGCCATTTCATGGCCATGCCGCCGAGCATGGCTGCTTCGGATGATCCGGTGGTGGAGCAGCCGAGGGTGTTTGCGGCATCCGGGGAATTCCAGAGATCGGCCAGCATGTGAACGCAGCGGTTTTCGAGTTCTGCTGTCTGGGGATATTCATCTTTGTCGATCATGTTTTTGTCCAAGCACTCGTCCATGAGCTGGTGGACTTCAGGATCTACCCATGTGGAGCAGAAGGTCGCCAGATTCTGGCGGGAATTACCATCGAGCATCAATTCATCATGAACTACCTGATACACATCCCTTGGAAGGTGTTCCTCTTCAGGAAATTTATATTTTGGAAGCGTTACAGAGAGGTCTGATGAGGCGTAAATGTCATCCAGAAGCTCTCCTCGTATCTTGTCTTTTTCGTGCAGCATTTTGTATCTCCTGATTTTATTGTTTGCAGATGAATTGGTTCAGTCCGATTCTTCGTCCCGCTTCCAGTTTGGTTTTTTCAAAGCATTAATCAGTAAAGGCAGGCCCACAAAAACGATCATACCTGCGGCCACCAGAGCCACATACAGTGCCGGATTACCCACTTTGAGGTTTGTGGGCGGGAAGAATCCGACAATTAAGGCGAAGCATACACCCAGCAGTCCGATTCCCGCAACAGCGCAAAGCCCGAACAGCCCGCCGGGGACCTTATAAGTCCGCGGCAGGTCGGGCCGGGTGTAGCGGAGTTTGATGGCTGCGGCATACATCAGAATGTACATGACCAGATACAGAGTCACGGTCATGGCTGAAATCATGAAGAAAGCCACGCTCACGTTATCCATTATGAAATAGAGTCCGGCAAGCAGGCTGACGATCACGGCTTGAACCAAGAGGATGTTGATGGGCATTCCATTCTTGTTGGTTTTTGCCAGCAGGGGAGGCAGTTCGCCCTGATCAGCAGTATGTAAAAGTCCACGGCTGGGACCGCTGATCCATGACATTACTCCGCCGATGGCCCCGAAGGAAACCAGCAGTCCGATTACCGGGGTCATGAAGTCCATGTGGAATTTGGAAAGCAGCATTTCAAAGGCCTGCATGAGGCCCGCTGTCAGGCTGATTTCCTTGGCCGGGATCACTGCCGCTACGGAAAGGGAGCCCAGCGTGAAAAGTAGAAAGATTATTCCCGCAGCCAGAAACATTGATTCCGGGAATTGCTTGCCGGGATCTTCCAATTCATTGGCATGGACAGCATGCACTTCCACCCCGGCGAAGAGGAGGATGATCCCGGCCAGAAAGGCCACGCTTCCCAATCCGCTGATGCTGGGAAAAAGCCTTGCGTGAGGGAGTTCCCCTGCTGCTTTTTCCGCTGCTTCAACAGCCGGGGAGACCTGCATGAATTCCATGGGATTACCCATATTCACCCAAAGCAGTCCTAGGACGATGATCATTATCCCCGGAAGCACTGTTCCCAGCAGCACTCCATATTTAGTTACTTTGCTGACGATATCGGTCCCGGCAAGGGTGATGAAGGTGGCACCCCAATAAGCGATCAGAATTATGGAGCCGGTGTAGGCTCCGCTGTTGGCCAGTCCGGGGTCCATGAATAAATAAGCCAGTGCTCCGGCGGCAAAACCCAGAACCGTGGGATACCAGACAACATTCTGAATCCATTGCAGCCAGATTGCCGTGAATCCCCATCTGGAGCCGAAGGCTGCCTTGACCCAAGTGTAGACTCCGCCGGACTCTTTGGAAAATGCCCCGCCCAGTTCCGCTGCGACTAGTGAGGCCGGGATAAGAAATATGAGAGTTGAGAAAAGAATGTAGAAGATCATGGAAAGCCCTTCACGGGCCATCATGGGCAGCCCGCGCAGACTGCACACTGCGGCTACGGTCATCAGGGAGAGGGTAAACACTGACAATCTTTTTTTTGCAGGATCTGGCATAGGCGGTTTTCCTTATTCTGTTATTAATGAAATCCGGTGCGGATTGTTTGCTGGCTTTTACCATTATAGGAAAGAGTTTGCAGTTAACTTTATTTTTTACGGCACAGAATGGAAAAGATCAACCGGGGATAATAAAAATGTATGCTACATACGTATATCATAAGGCTGTTTGAGGAACTCTGCATGCAAATAAGGCTGTTCTTGTTACTTTGTTACTTAGCGTAGACTAGAAATAGACTCGTGGAGTATGATATCTAAGGGGAATCAATAATAAGTGACATTTTTTGTGTCATAGCGACAATCTTGTCGCGAGACGGCTCGACCCTTGGTAAGGCAGGGCTTTTGTCCATTTTACTGTTTTTTACGACACTATAGTCGCGTACAGCTGAGAATGTTAATTCGGGCTATTGCGCCAACTTTCACAAGCTGTGCGCTGGTTTTGGTGAGTCCTTACTGTTTTGGCCCGGTTATTGCTTAGAGAGGGGCAATGCGGCTGCAGACGTATTAGTATGATTATCATGCGCACAAGGGGTGATTGCCGGATGACCGGCAGTTGCAAAATAGCACAATCAACACATGCTCTTTAGTTAAAAGCTAGTTATATAAAAGAGTTGCAAGCGTACTGACTTAAGGGAGGAAGTATGGCTACAAGTAGTAAAGGCGAAGGGGCGGACCTTCGTCCAGATTTAAAAATTCTTGTTCCGGCAACGCTGGTGCTGTTCGCAATTATCGCGTGCTCCATTTTGTTTACCGAAGCAAGTGAAAAAGTTCTCAAGGCTGCGTACGGCGCTTTCGCCAGCAACACTGGTACCATCTATCTGTGGGTTACCGTAGGTATGATGTTTCTCTGCGCTTTTTTCATGTTCTCCAGCTACGGCAACATCAAGTTTGGAGAAGAAGATGAGAAGCCTGAATTTAATAACTTCTCATGGATCGCCATGATGTTCTGCTCCGGTGTTGCCGGTGCGGTTATGTTCTGGTCCATTGTTGAGCCTCTGTTCAACCTGGCTTATCCTCCAAAATTCGCAGAACCCCTGAGCAGGGAATCTTTTGAGTGGGCCATGTCCTACGTCCTGCTGCACTGGGGACCCGTAACCTGGCCTTGGTATATGGTTACCGCACTGCCCATTTGCTACATGTTCTACAAGCGTAAAAAGCCTGTTCTGCGTATCAGCGCCGCTGCAGAGCCTGTACTCGGCGAAAAAGTCAACGGCGGCATCGGCAAGGGAATCGAGGTGTTCTTCATCATCGGTCTCATGTTCTCCAATGCCGCGGTTATGGGCGTTTCCGTTCCTATTGTTAACCATGCGCTGGCTAAGACTCTCGGCATTGAGCCGAGCTTCACCATGGAAATGTTCATTCTTGCTGTGAGTGCTGTTATCTTCACCGCCAGTGTTTCCATGGGTCTGAAGAAAGGTATTAAAATCCTTTCCGACACCAACGTTGTCATTGCGCTGTCCATGGTTTTCTTCTGCCTCGTTGCAGGTCCTACCGTATTCATTATGGACAACTTCACCAACTCCTTCGGGAACATGGTGGGTAACTTCTGGTCCATGATCTTCTGGACCGATCCTTACACCGATGGCTCCTTCCCGCAGGACTGGACGATTTTCTACGCTCTGTGGATGGCTTCCTACGGTCCTTTCATGGGTCTGTTCATCGCCCGTATCTCTCGCGGACGTACTGTAAGAAACGTAATCGGCATGGGTCTGGCTGGCGGTATCGCTGGTTCTTACATGATCCACGCTGTATTTGGCGGTTACACCATGTGGGCTCAGCTCAATGGCGTTGTTGATGCTGTTGGCGTACTCAAAGCCAGCGGCGGTCCCGCAGCTCTGGTTGCGGTTCTCAGCACACTGCCCGCAGGTTCCGTTGTACTCATCGGTTACTGCGTGTTTTCCACCATCTTCCTGGCAACCAGTGTTGACTCCTGCGCATATATCATTTCCTGCGCAGCAACCACCAAACTGGTTCCCGGACATGAACCCACCAGAGGTCACCGCTTTTACTGGGCTGCTGTTCAGGCTGGTCTTGCATTGGCAGCGATCACCATGGGAGGTCTCGGGCCGGTTAAGATCTTTGCGAACTTTGCCGGAGCACTCATGCTTATCCCCATCGGATTTGCTGTGGCATCATGGTTCAAGATGGTCAAAGAAGACAACGCACTTCTAATGTGTTGCAAACCTAAGAAATAAACAACCTCGCGTAGCAAAGGGAAACACCCCTCGAGTCCTGACGGAGTAACCTCTCAGGGGTCTCCCTTTGCGCAAGAGAAAAATCATAAGTAGTTGAAATAAAAGGAGAAAGAAAATGGCAGACCAAGCTAAAAGAGTAGCACTGCTCGGATTTGACTGCGCAATCCCCAAGAGACTTGAAGCTCTCATTGAGGAAGGCGCACTGCCCAACTTTAAAAAGTTCAAGGCTGAAGGGTCTTACATGACTGAAGGGTACAACATGCCCACAGTTACCCCTCCGTCCTGGGCTACCATCTGCACCGGCGCGTTCCCCCGCACCCACGGCGTAGAAGACTACTACTATTACAACGAAGGTGAGTCCCTTCACTTCTCCAAGTGCGTTCAGGCTTTCGGTTCCGACATGCTGACAGCCCAGACCATCTGGGATGCATGGGACAAGGCCGGTAAAAAATCTATTGTTGTCAACTACCCCACCTCCTGGCCTTCCAAAATGGAAAACGGCATCATGGTTCAGGGTGAAGGCCTTTCCGCTGCTGAGCACCGCTGGCAGATTGAAGGTTACGAACACAAGGAATGGCTCTGTGCTGAATCCTGCGTAGCTACTGACTTCTACCCCATTGGTGTTCAGGCCCATTTCGAAGAAGCTGAAGGCTGGAAAAACATCCCTGAAGAAGTTGAAGATCAGGAACCTCTGGAAATGGTTATTCCCATGGAATTCGGCCATGCCATGGATCCCCTCAAGCCTCAGACCTGGTACGGCCTGACTTGGGAATCCGATGATGATGGTTACGACATCTTCGCACTTTGTCCTGAAAAAGATTTCTCCAAAGCATTCTTCACTATTAAGCTGAAAGAGTGGAGTGATGTTGTTGAGTACCAGTTCCCCATTGAATCCGATGGTCGCATCGAGCCCGGTTACTTCCGTTGCAAGCTGATGGAACTTTCCGATGATGGTGATGATTTCAAACTTTACATCTCCGGAATCAACGGCACTCAGGGTTACTGCGCTCCTGCAGACGCTCTCAAGAATGTCGATTTCACTAAGAATATTCTCGCCAACGACATGGGTTTTGTCGGTCATGCCAACGGCATCATTGATGACGAAACCATCATTGAGCTGGCTCAGTTCCACTCCGAATGGCTGACCGAAGTTCTGACCACCCTCATGAAGGATAATCCGGATTGGGATCTGGTTTACATGCACACCCACCTCATCGACTGGTTCTACCACGGTTTCCTCGACCAGATGGACAGCGATGACGAAGCAGTTCGCGAACACGCCATGAACCTTGAGCGCGCCATCTACCAGATCGAAGATAAATACCTCGGCATCATGATGGAAGCTATGCCCGAAGATACGCTGACCTGCCTGATCTCCGACCACGGTGCAACACCTATCGGACCGATCCTCAACACTGCTGAAGCACTGAAACAGGCTGGCCTGACCGCTTATGAAGCTCGTGAAGGCGACGGTAACTTCTTTGATGAGTCCGAAGGCTTCAACTACGAACTCATTCCTGAAAAATCCAAAGCTGTTCCTCAGCGTTACATGTTCGTCTATGTCAACCTCAAGTCCAAGTTCCCCGGCGGTATTGTTGAGGATGAAGATTACGAAAAGGTACGTAACGAAATTATCGATGCTCTTTATGACTACAAACACCCCGAAACCGGTGAACGCCCGGTAATGTGCGCCATCCCCAAAGAAGACGCAAAAGTCTTCGGCATGGGCGGCGAGCAGGCCGGTGACGTTGTTTACGTTCTCAAGCCTGAATACATGGCTGAGCACGGCTACGGTTTCCCCACCGGTGAATCCGGATGCGGTTCCCTGAAGAACGTTATGATGTGGCGTGGACCCGGTGTTAAACAGGGCTACGTATACGATCGTCCCCGTTGGCTGGCTGACGTTGTACCTACTTTCTGCCACGCAACCGGCAACCCGGTTCCCGCAGATACTGAAGGTGCAATCTGCTACCAGATTTTCGAAGATAAATAATATTTGACCCCCAAGGTCATCACACCCGATTCCGCTTAAGTGGTGTGGTTTAGTCTCCTAGTAATAAACCACACCACTAGCGGGGCCCGGAGTCAACGGAACTTCGGCCCGTTTGGCCCGGACCCGGGCACTATCTGAAAACTAGCCCGCAACTTTGTTGAGGAAGAAGCGGGTAAAATAAATGGAGAACAGCATAATGCTCTTTTTCGTAAATAAGCCGGAAGATAAAGTCCTTGAGCGCATCGCACTTGTCGGTGGCGATGAGGATAAGGCCCTGCTTCTGGTCGGTGATGCCGTAACCCTCGGCACTGCCCACTGGGAAGAAAAACTTGAAGATATGGATGTGGAAGACATTTACGTAGCCAAAGATGCCGTGGATGCCCGCAACATCGAACTCAGCGACAACTGTGAAGTGGTGGATTACGGCGAGATCGTGGACCTGCTGCTGGGCAGTGATGAAAAAGTCGTATCGCTTTAAGGAGAATCTGAGATGTCCAAGACTCTGACTATCATGCTTATGTCCGGTTCCGCTGAGAACGAGGATGCGCAGTTCGCAACCAATCTCGCTGAAGCGGCTCTTGAAAAAGGCCACAAAGTCCAGATGTATCTTTTCGGCAATGCCGTAAATATTTCAAAGCAGGAAGTTGCCATTGAAGGCGACCTGCATATTGCCCCCAGACTCGTTGATCACATTGAGCCTACCAAGAATTTCGAACGTATGGCCCGTTTGACTGAAAAAGGTGCGGATGTTTCCACCTGCCATACCAACGAGCATGCCCGCGGCATTGAATCCAAGGAATACGTTGACGGAGTTAAATGGGGCGATGTCGGCGGCTCTTTCACCAAATATCTCATGACCTCGGACGTAATGCTGTCCATCGGTCACTAGGAGGAAGATCATGATCAATTCCGCATGTCTGATCGTATCCAAACCCCTTGGTGTGGAGCTTTCCGCTCTCGGTATCCGCACCGCATGGGCCTGTCACCAGAACGGCTTTGAATGCAAGCTGGTCTTTTCTGAAGAAGGTGTCTGGTGTCTGACTGAGAAGCCCGGCTACCACACTTCCATGATCAACGATTTCATCGGCGAAGACGGTGAAGTTGTCTGTATCCGTGAGGACCTTGAAAAACGCGGTATTGATGAAGATGCGCTAGTGGATGGCGTTGAAATCATTGATGCCGAAGAAGTTGCTGAGATGTGTGAAGATTTCGAAACCGTCAACTATTTCTAAAAGAATTTGAGGGAAGGAAAATGTCCAAAGTAGAATTTGAACGTCTCGATGAAAATCGTGATTCTTTTAAAGTCGGTGCCAAAGCTGTTCCTGAAATCATCATGGATTTCTCCAGCATCACCCCCGAAGAGCGCAATCAGGAAAGCATGGGCTCCCGCATGCTCTGTGTTGCAGCACTGGCCTGTTTTTCCAACACATTTGTTAACGCTCTTGAGCGTAACGGCGTAGTAGTCAAATCCATGTCCGGTTCCGCAGAAGCAACCAAGGACAAGGACGAAGTAATGCGTACCCGCTACACCGAACTTGAAATCAACTTCGAAGTAGGCCTTGAAGAAAAGGACCGTGAAATCTTCGAAACTGTAAAAGACAATATGCTTAACGGTTCCCTGCTTACCTACTCTCTCGAAGAGGGCATGGAAGTGGACTACAACCTATCCATGAAAGCTGTTTAGCAAACGTATCTGAACTAAATATATAGTAATAATAAAATAGGGAATCAAAAAGGGATTCTTCCCTTCCCACCTAATTCAAGGAGAAAATAAAATGGCAGATAAAAAAGTAATCCTCGTTTCTTGTGGCAGTGCAGCAGTTGATGCAGACGGCGCAGCTCTCAAAAAATTCATGAAAAAGACCGCAACCGTAGCATCTTTTGACAACGCTGATGTTGCAGCCGCAGCTTCTAAAATCGAAGGCGCAGCTGTTGTTGCTCCTGAAGGTATTGCTAAGTTTTTTGAAGAAGACGGTGCTTACGCTGTTGTAGAACTCGGCGATGTTGACGGCGCTGCTCTTGATGCTGCTGTCGCGCAGATCTCCGATGCTGCTGACCGTCGCACCATGATCGTTCTCGCTTCCAATGAAGGTCTCTACTTTGCTGGTCTCGGCATCAACAAAAAAGCAGGCAAAGTTGAGCGTTCCGCAACTGCTGCTGATATTATCGCAACCATCTGCTTTGTTGCTGACCTGCTTGTTCCCGCAGACTGCACCGGCGCGGTCCTCTATCAGGTTCTTAAAGATCCTAACATGAAGATTAAAGAAGTAACCAAGCTTAAAGAAGCTCTCGCACGTATGGAAGTTGCTCTTCAGCGTGATAACCGCGAGCCTTGGGACAAGCACGACTGCGCATAGCCTGTCCGCCTCATAGGCATATTTGTTTCTAAGTGATCATAGGGGCCGGATTCTTCCGGCCCCGTGTAACTTAAACCGTTATGAAGGTTAATCCAGAATCGAATGTATATCCGTATATTTGAATGCTGGATTTTTGAGTATTCGGTACCGTTTGATTCTGCCGGTACAGTATATATTTTTTAACCTGAATTTGTCGGTGGTCTGCCGGTAGGTGAATGAGGATTGAGCGTATGAACATTAGTGCTGTGGCAACTATGGAGGCCTTGAGGTTTAAACGCGATATTTCGTATGCTAAACGGGGTCTTTTTTGGGGGCTGCTTTCCGGCATAGCATGGGGATTTGATGGCGTTATTTTGGGGTTGGCATTTGCAATTCCAGCCTTTGCGGATGAAAAATTATGGTTGCTGGCCCCACTTACTGTGGCTGCCCTTCATGATGTCTGTTGTGGAGTATGGCTGTTGCTCTATAACTGGTTAACCGGGCGGACCAAGGAATTGTGGAGAACTTTTAAAAGCAAGCCGGCACGGATGGTTGCTCTCGGAGCTGTTTTCGGCGGGCCTATTGCAATGTCCAGCTATTTTATTGGGGTCAAGTTTGCGGGTGCTGCATATGTGATGCCCATTACCGCCTTATATCCAGCGGTAGCATCTGTATTTGCTGCTATTTTCCTTAAAGAGAGAATTTGCTTAAGGGCATGGATTGGACTTGCTTTGTGCGTCTGTGGCGGGATCATAATCGGCTATGCCCCTCCTGACGGCGCAATTGGTTCCGAATTCTATATCGGGATAATATTCGCTCTGCTCGCCACTTTGGGATGGGGAGTTGAAGGGGTACTTGCTACATCAGGGATGGATTTTCTTGACCCTGTCGTGGTTATGAATGTCCGTCAGATTACTTCTTCTGCAGTTTTTATGTTTATCGTACTTCCTCTTGCTGGAGGGTGGTATTTAATTGGTCCGGCACTGACCAGCGAAGCGGGTTGGGTTTTTCTTGTCGCATCCCTCTCCGGGGCTGTTACTTATTTGTACTGGTATCTTTCCATGAATATGACCGGGGTGAGCCGGGCAATGGCATTGAACATTACGTACTCCCTCTGGGGGATTCTGTTCAGCGCGATTTTTACCGAAGTTGAAATCACAACGTCCCTGCTTATCGGAGCGGCAGTGATTACCGTCGGTATGGTTATGGTTGTCGGGAATCCAAAAGAAATGATCAACCTGCGTAACGTAGCCTAGAAGGAAAACAAAATGAATATGTCTATAAATAAGCCTTTGAAGCTTCTGGTCGCCGAGATGTTTGGAAACGGTGAGCAGCTTGATGCCAAGGGTGTCCATGAACTGGTGGCTTCCTATTATCCTGATGAACGTTACTGTTCTCCGCAGATGATCCAAGAACTCCTGCTTTCGTTGAGGGCTGTCGGGATTCTGCACGAGGAAGGTTCCTATGTAGATGATAGCGGTGAGCTTGTTTCCGTTTACCGTATTTCCGAATACGGATTGGATAAGCTCCATAAAGCACAATAGCTACAGGCGGCTGACTCAAATAATGGGTCAGCCGCCTTTTTGTTACTATATTACGTACAGTACTGTATGCTTTTTTTGCTTGCACTAAATTAATTTGAGACATAAGTGTCGCCGAAATGACGACACAACTGTCGTCCAGCATTGCAGGTGGAGGGGTGAGCATGAGCAAACCGACATATGATGAGCTTCTTGAACAATGCCATAGTTTTGAGGAGCAGATAAAAATTTCCAAAGAAACCGCCAAAGAGTTGCAGCAGAGCAAGCTGCAACTGACCCGGCTTTTTAACAATCTTCCGGGGATGGTTTACCGTTGTTCCCTTGACGAGAATCAGCACCCGACACTCGATTTTGTCAGTAAGGGCTGTAGCGAGCTTTTCGGGGTAGCCCCGGAGTTTTTCACAGATCAGCATACCAATGTAATGGAAACTCTGGCCCACGCGGATGACCTTGCATCCATGCGTAAAGAGCAGAATGCTGCTATCCTGAACCATCGTTCCTACAAACTTCTTTACCGGGTCTGCCTTGATTCAGACCGCCAGAAATGGATTTGGGATCAGGGCGAATGCCTTTATGACGAAGAAGGTAATCCTTCTGTTCTCGAAGGGATCATGGTCGATGTCAGTGCCCAGAAGCTTCGTGAATACGAACTCATGCAGGAAAATCAGAACTTGCGGGGCACCCTTGAGGACCGATTTAAATTCGGGAGCATCATCGGCAAAAGTAACGGCATGCGCGAGGTCTTCAAGCTGATCATGAAGGCTGCCAAGCGCGACTCCAACGTGATCATTTTTGGTGAAACCGGGACCGGTAAGGATCTGGTGGCCCAGACCATTCACGAACAGAGTGGGTCCGAAGGGACTTATGTCCCGGTTAACTGCGGGGCTATCCCATCCAACCTGATGGAGAGTGAATTTTTCGGCCATGTGAAAGGTGCTTTTTCCGGAGCATCTTCTGATCGTCAAGGATATCTGGCTGCCGCTGACGGGGGGACCCTGTTTCTTGATGAAGTGGGGGAGATTGATCTCGCATTGCAGGTCAAGCTGTTGCGCGCTCTTGAGAGCAGGCTTTATACTCCGGTGGGCGGGACCGAGCCGCGCTCCTCAAATTTCAGGCTTATTGCCGCCACTAACCGGGATCTCAGTGAACTGGTCCGACAAGGGCTGATGCGTTCGGATTTCTTTTTCCGTCTGCATGTTTTGCCCATCCATGTTCCGCCCCTGCGCGAGAGGATTGACGACCTGCCGCTGCTTATCAATGAATTTGTGTCTAGATATCTTGGAAGGACAGATTCCCTGCCGCGAATTCCCGGTAAGATCAGGGCGGCTATGGATCATCACCACTGGCCCGGTAATGTTCGTGAATTGCAGAATGTGTTGGAGCGTTACCTTACTTTCGGTGAAATGGTTTTCAGCGATTTGGGAATCCATGCGCCTGAGTCAGGACCTGACGTAGGGGAAGCGGTTAGAATGTTCGAATCCGGTTCATCTTTTTCTGAATCTGTTGAAGCCTTTGAGCGCCATGTTCTTCTTAAGGCACTTGAGCGTAATCATTGGAAAAAAGGTGCTACCGCCACAGAGATGGGCTTAAATATGCGCACCATGCAGCGGAAACTTAAAAAATACGGGCTTTAATTAGTTGTAAAATACGACAACTGTAGCGTGTCGCGACATCTGTGTCGCATAGAGATGGTTCTTTTAAAATAAAGCGTTTTACCCGGTATTACAGAAAGAGGGCGACATTAGTGTCGCCCTCTTTCGTTTTTGTTCACTGCAGCATCTTTAAAAGTCAAATAAAACAATATGTTATTAAAGTGGCACATCATATGCTTTAGGGCTGAATGATTGTGCTACCGGTTTTTATCGAAACAAGACATAAGCCTTGATCGAGTTAAAGCTCTTGGAAAGCAACTGGGCGCATTCAGGGTGGCAACCGTTGGACCCACGGTCTTTATGCTTCGGGATACTGTAAGAAATTTATCTCTTTGGTTGCAGCATCTTTTCCGCCGGATTCCTCAACGCAATGAAATCCGGTTTCCGCCAGAAGCGTCACCTGTCCCACTTTCCAAGAGCTTGTCCGGTAACGAGATATTTGAACCGACACCCTTGAAGTATGGAAATTTCCCATCGGCATATTTCCCACAAAGAGGTTTAGGCCTGCCCGTTTAACAGCGGGCGGGCCATCATAATATTTTAGGAGCTGGACAATGAAGTGGAATGAATTCAAGAAAACCGAAAAGGCTGGGTATATCTTTATTATCCTTGGTATTCTTAACTGGAGTGGCAACTTTGTTGCGGCTCGCGGTCTGGCCGGGACTATTGATCCTGCAACACTCAATTTGTTGCGCTGGGTGCTGGCTACGCTGGTATTTCTTCCTTTTGGACTTAAAGCTTTTATAAGAGAGCGCGAGTTGGTTGTCCGTTATTGGAAAGAGCTTTCTGTTATCGCCCTCTGCGGTATCTCCCTTTACGATACCCTTGTTTTTATTGCCGGAGAGACTTCTGAAGCGTTGAACATGTCCCTTATCTCAACCATGTCTCCGTTGCTTACCGCTTTGATTGCCCAGTTTTTCATGAAGGAAAAGCTCAAGCCGAGCATGTATGCCGGGATTGCCGTCAGCACCTTCGGAGTTGCCCTGTTGGTTACTGACGGTAGTCTCGACGCCCTTTTGAACATGCATCTTGCCAAGGGTGATCTGCTTATCCTGTGTACGGCCATGATGTCCGCAATTTACAACACTGTTGTAAATAAAGTGGCCGGTAAGATAAGTCAGACTACCCTGCTCATGTCCTGTTGCCTATTCGGTACCTTGTACATCGTTCCCTTGTATTTCTGGGAGACCGGTGGGCAGATCGTGATGCCGGAATTTACTTACAACCTTGTGGCCTCACTTGTTTACCTTTCGGTTTTCGCTTCCATCTTCTGCTATCTGTTCTGGAATATGGCAGTTGAGGCCATCGGAGCATCTAAAGCGGCTCTGTTTTATTACACCCTTCCCCCTGCAAGTGCGGTGGTAGCCTGGTTTGTTATTCATGAGCCGGTGAACATTAATCAGGTTTTCAGCGGGATGATAATTCTTGCAGGAATTATCTTTGCTTTATATGGCGGTTCTCTCAATTTCATGAGACGGAAGGCGCCAAACTATGGATAATAAAATCAGGCAGATCAGCGATTCCTTAATCTGGAATGTTTTCCTGCTTATGGTAGGTGCGTTTGTGTTTATCATTGGGTACAACGGTATTGCCGCACACCATAATTTTGTACCCGGAGCCCTTTACGGTCTCGCTGTTGTAATGCAAAAAATATCACCGGAACTCACGTTGTCCCGGTGGTATTTTGTTTTGAATATTCCGTTGTTTATTCTGGCTTGGAAAGGTGTCAGCCGTAGGTTCTTTTTTCTTAATTTATTGACCATGGCCACTGTTAGTACGCTGACTTCTTATGTGCATCTTGATCTCGGTATTCATAACGAGATGTACGCGGCCATTGCTTCCGGCGCGATCATGGGAGCCGGGTGCGGGATAATTCTAAGGACCTATGGCGGTGGCGGAGGACTTGATGTTGTGGCGGTTATTCTCAACCAGCGTTACGGGATTAGATTTGGAGCATTTTATTTTATGGTCAACGCCGTGGTCATGAGTTTTGCCCTGAGTCATTTTACTCCGGATAAGATCATTGCTTCACTGCTAATGCTTTTTATCAGTTCTGTGCTGACCGAGTATGTGCTTTCCCTTTTCAACCAGCGAAAAGCAGTGCGTATAATTTCCCGTAAGGCCGAAATAATTGTTCATGAACTGACCCGGAGTAAAAAGATGCATGCCACCATTATTCCCGGCAAGGGCGGTTATTCCGGTGAACGCATCGATATGGTTTATTCCATTACTGATAACCTGCGCTTGCGCTCCCTTGAGCAAATGGTCTTTGATATCGATCCCGAAGCTATTTTTGTGGTTGAAAATACTTTCAGCGTGATCGGTCAGAATATCAACAGACGCAAGGCTTATTAATATTTCCATCTCCACATCCAATTGAAAAAAGGGTTTGCGGCTAATGCTGCAAACCCTTTTTCTTTTCGGGAATGGTTTATCGTACTATCAGGAGCGCAGCGCATCAATGGGGCTTAAAGCTGAAGCCTGTC
Source organism: Marinifilum sp. JC120 (assembly GCA_004923195.1). Classification (NCBI taxonomy): domain Bacteria; kingdom Pseudomonadati; phylum Bacteroidota; class Bacteroidia; order Marinilabiliales; family Marinifilaceae; genus Marinifilum; species Marinifilum sp. JC120. The sequence continues at coordinate 197,481 of RDSB01000004.1, forward strand.
TTGCCGGGTAGTAGCCGAAAAAGATACCCACTGCCGCTGAAACTCCAACGCCCAGCATTACCGCCTCTTCGGAAACAAAGAAAGTCCAGTCGGCGAAGTTGCAGATGATGGCCGTGGCTCCTACTCCCAGTGCGGTTCCGACCAGCCCGCCGATGAAGGAGAGAATGATGGATTCCACAAGGAATTGAAACTGGATATCCTTGCGCCTTGCTCCGATTGCCCGGCGAATGCCTATTTCCTTTTTGCGTTCCGATACCGAAACCAGCATGACATTCATGACTCCCACGCCACCGACAATAAGGGAAATGGAGCCGATGGCCCCCAGTAGGGCGGTGAACATGCGCATTTGCTTTTTCATTTGGGCGACCAGTTCTTCTGCGCTGGTGATCCTGACTTCGGTCTTTGATGTAAGCTTGAAATAATTTTTGAGTTGTTCAGTCGCTAGCTTACTGATTCCGCTTTCCACCATTCTGGCCCCGAAGGTGTTAATTTGGGGACGGTCCTGACTGCGCATGGCGGTTTTGATGGGAATCATAATCCCTTCGTTGATCTCGTAAGGGGTGAAAGTTCCCATGGGTACGGCTTTCGCTGTGCCGATTACAGTATAGATGCGTTCGTTAAATATTATCTCTTTGCCTACGGGATCGCTTTCCCCATTTTCCTTGAGCCACTTAACCTTACTGCTTCCAAGGACGCAGAACGGTGCATGGCCGTCAAGATCGGAAATAAATCTACCCGCATTAATGTGAATCTTATAGAGCCGTGCAAATTCTTCGGTTACGCCCAAAGCAGGACAGGAGGTCCGTTTACCGGAAAATTTCAGGTCATTGTAAAAAGATACATAGGGCGCGACTACACGGATGGTGGAGCAACCCTGCGGTATTTTGAGCACATTTTGAAGGTTGAACCCTTGATCCCTGCCGTTCCCACCGTATTCCTGCTGCACGGAGCAGACATCGGTTCCCATCTCCTTGAACTGGCGGATGACTTCATTTTCAACAATCTGGCCCACGGTGACCATGGCGATTACCGAGCCGATACCGATAACAATCCCGATCAGAGCCAGCAGAGAGCGTTGCTTGGCACCCATGAGGGAGCGAAAGGATTCCCTGATGTTTTCACCTAAGATCATGCGCCCTCCAGTCTGCCGTCCCGCATGCGGATGGAACGTTTGCACCGTTTAGCCAGACCGGGATCATGGGTGATGATGATCACGGTGATTCCTTCTTCTTTGTTCAGACTCAGAAAAAGGTCCATGATGTCTTTGCCTGTGGCTGTATCCAGTGCCCCGGTGGGTTCGTCTGCCAGAATAAGCGAAGGGCCTCCGCATAAGGCGCGGGCAATGGCCACCCTCTGCTGTTGTCCGCCGGAAAGTTCATTGGGGCGGTGGTCTCCGCGTTCACCCATGCCGACTTTGGTGAGCATCTCCAGGGCTAGTTTTTCCCGTTCTTTTTTGGGTACTCCCCGGTAGAGCAGGGGCAGGCATACATTATCAAGAGCGGTTAGTTTGGTCAGTAAATGGAACTGCTGGAAGACAAAGCCGATCTCATGGTTACGGATAGAGGAAAGTTCATCATCGCTCATTTTATCGGCCAGTTTGCCGTTAAAGCGGTAGGTGCCCGACGTGGGCTGGTCCAGAAAACCAAGGATATTCATGAGGGTGGATTTACCGCAGCCGGATGAACCGAGAATAGCCACAAGTTCACCTTCATCCACATTGAGATCCACCCCTTTGAGGACCTCCACTTCAACGGTGCCCAGCAAATAGGATTTATGTACGTCCTCGATGCAGAGCATTAGAAGCCTTCCGGGCTTAGCAGGATGGTTGCGCCCGGCTCAATGCCGGAGATGATTTCCACCTCATTGATGGTGGTATATCCGGTCTCAACGTTCACTTCACGGATAGTCCCGTCTTTGCCCCTGACCTTTAGGAAGGTTTTGTCGCCGTCTCTGTTGATGGCCGGGAAGGGAACCATGAGCGCGTTCTTGTTGGAATATGTTTCCACCTGCATGTTGGCGGTCATGCCGATACGCACGTTCTTGCTCACATCTTTGGGCAGGTGGGGCAGACGGATGGTGGTTTCGAAGGTCGGAACTTTGCCTTCCCCTCCGGCCTGCGAAGAAATCATGGCGATTTCTCCTTTAAGCTTGTGGTTCGGGAATGCGTCTCCGGTGACTGTGACCGGCTGGCCCAGCTGCAAACTGTTGATGTTCAATTCATCTACTTTTGCGGAAATGGATAAGCCCTCAAGACTGGCAATGGAGAGCAGCGGCTGGCCTTCGGTTACGCTCATGCCGCTGGTAATTTCCTTGGCATCGGCACTTTTGGAATTGGGGCGCAGGGCCACGCCTGAAACCGGGGCGGTGACCATGGCCCGGGACATTTTTTCTTTCAGGGTTTTGTAATTTGTCTCAGCATTGGCAAGTTCCATGCGGGCAATTTCCACATATTCATTGTCCCCTTTATTAAGCACATCGCGGTAGTTTTCCTGACAGGAAATGAGCCGCGATTCGTTATTTTTAAGTTCCTGCACCGTAGTGTCGTGCTGGTTTTTGGGGATGATGCCCTTTTCATAGAGCATCTTGTCTTCATCAGCCTTGGCCTTGGAACTGTTCAGGGTTCGCCGGGCCTGTTCCAGTTCCCGTCTGGCTTTGAGAACTTCAGAGGTCTTTTTCCAGTTGGTCAGTTCGTAAAATTTCTTGCGGGATTTGATGTATTCGGTAAATGCCGAACGCATTTTGCTGGCTATTTCCGAGGTGTCCAAAGTTATTATCGTTTGATTGCGGGGGATTCTTTCCCCATAGAAAAAGTCGGTTTTAGTAATAATTCCATTGAATGGAGCTACAAGAGTCAACTCCTCCAGCGGTGCTACAACCCCGGAAAGAGAGATAGAACGGGAGAACGGACGGGGATTTATTTCAATGCTCTGGTATTGTGTTTCTACGCCGGGATCAGGTGCTGATTTGAAGGTCTCTGGTATCTCCACAAAAGTCGGATTGAACCAGAAGAATCCGCCCACTCCGCAGAAAAAAAAGAACACGGCTATGATGAGCATGAAGCGTACTTTCTTACCTTGGGTGAGTGAGGTTTTCAGGGCTTTGTTGGACTCGTCCGCTTCACGCATGGCCTGAGTCAGCTCTTGATTTAATTGTTTTTCTTCCTGACGCAGCTTTTCAATCTCAGTTACATCCCTAAGAACCAGAACTGCCCCTCCTATGTTACCCTCTTTGTCGCGCATGCGGGAAACACTTACCGAGAGGTAGAGCTTTTCTCCGTCTTCCTTATGGTAGGCGGTGGAGCGGTTGCTGATGGTGCCGTCTTTGTAAACGGAATCCAGCAGGGCCTGCATGAATTCATCGTTCTCCTCTACCGGAGGCACAACAGCCATGAGCGGCATGCCTTCAAGTTCATTCCCGGAAATACCCAGCATCTTGGCAACCGCAGGGTTGGCCCCGGTTACGATCCCTTTGTTGTTCAGGATCATGACCCCATCATTCATGACTTGAAATATTGTTTCCCTGAAAGGGGTGATGAGCATTTTATCCATGATTCTTCCTACCACCATGTCCAGACCAGGGGGCGGACTTCGTTGTTGAGGGCTTCTTCCAGCTGTTTGTCATCATGTTTGAACTTAACATGCCATGTTTCCATGGTTGTGCCCAGCAGCTGATCAAGATTGAGCAGGGCCTGAACATATGAAATCTGTTTTGCTGTTTCAGCAAGCTGGGCCTGTACAAGCTGGTTCTGGTAGGAGACCACCTCAAAGTTGGTTGTCCGGCCCACCATCAGTTTGGTGTTTTCATTCTCCAGCTGCTTGGCTTTGAGATCGGTATTAATTTTAGCCAGCCCGATCATCTTCCAGCGCATTTTTACATTACGCACGGCATTGGCGACTTTGGTTTGTAGGTCTGTCTCGCCTCTTTTGAGTTCCAGCTTGGCTTTGCGTTTTTCTACGGCGGCACTGAGCAGCTTTTTCTTTCTTTCCAGTTGGTCTTCGCCCCAGAGGTTGATAGGAGCGGTCAGTTCAACTCCGGCGGAAAGTTCGTCTTCACTGGTGGAAGCAGAGTATGAATTTTTTATCTTTTGGGTTTCACTATATCCGGTTTTGAGGTCCAGTTGCCATTCTCGTTCATTCTCCACCATCATGGCACTGATTTCTGTTTCAGTAACTTTGAATTTTTGGTCCATGTAAGCCTGATTATTTTTCAAAGCTACCTGCATACATTTTTCGTAATCAGGCTGGACATCCCTGATTTGGTCTTTGACCGGAGCTATTTGCAAATCCGGGCTTAATTCAAGGTGGTTGAGCAGGTCGCGGCGTGATTCATCAAGGTTGTTGCGTGCTTCCTCCAGTGAAAGCCTGCTTGAAGCCACGTCAGCTTCCGCCTGCACCACGTCACTCTCAGCCATGCGGCCCATTCTTTGTTTGAATCTGTTGACCTCAAGGAGCCTTTCGGATCGCTCAAGGGCTTGCCGCTGGATTTCAAGGTTTTCGGCGTTCTGCTTGAAAGTGAAGTACAGGTTGAGGCCCGTATTTATCAGGCTGCTGAGGTTGTCGCGCAGGCTGAGGATATTGCGCTTGTCAGTTATGCGGGCCAGCCGGATGGAGGCCATGTTGTAATCCATCCCGGCTCCTTTGAGCAGGGGCTGGGTCAGTTCAATACGCCACTGGGAAGAGGATTCACGGGTATATGTCTTAGCGCGGGAGACTGAGGAATCACCATCGTAGGTCAGGGTTCCATCACTGTTTTCGGAGTAGGTGTTGTCCCAGACAAAAGAAAGCGTTCCGCCTGTGGGGATCTTCTGGGTAATGGAAGCTTTGGCTCCGGCGTTCCATTTTGAAGCCGGGGTCTGGGTGCCGTTGTCGGAAATGCGCATATTGCGTTGAAAGGCTTCAGCATTAAAGCTGCCGTCGATATTTACGACCGGCTCGAATTTGGCTTCCGCTTTTTCAAGGTCGAATTTTTGTGTCACCCGTTGCAGATAATTGGTCGCAACATTGGAGTTGTTGCGGATAGTCAGACGTACCACCTCGTTCATGGACAGGCTCAGGATGCCGTTATTTACCTGCGCCTTTGTTCCGTTCTGCGCATGTGCGGAAACGGAAATGGAGAAGACGCAAAGTAGGGACAGCATTAATGCGGTCTGTATTTTTCGAAGCAGCTTGGCAGTCAGGTTCATGGAAGCAACAGGCTCAGAAATATTGTTACTAGGTTGTCTTATGATAAAAGTACTGGCGTAACTTAATATTAAAGTTGATTTTCGTAAAGGTGGATTGCTTGTTGAGCTGTTAAAAGAGAAAAAGACTTGCCGGGTAAGTTCGGGAGGGGCTTGAAAGATCTTCCCCTTTTAAAACTCATCCAATTCAAGTAGGTTTAAACTACTATATTTAAGAGACCGGTTGAATGCCTGACAGAAGAAGGGGAAAATGGACAAGTCACAGCTGCATGAATTTCAGATTTCCGCGAGTGGGGCTTTGCTGAAGAATCCTGAAATCAGGTTTGCTTTTCAGGATTGCCTGGTCGTTTTGCAAGAGCACATTCCTGCTGATTACATCAGCCTACATCTTTATGATGAGGGTTTGGGAATTATTGAAACCGTTGTTGATGCCACTGTTGACTCATCACCTGAAATAAACAAGATCACGGTGCTTGCCCCGGAAGCGCGTGAGATTGCCTCGGCAAGTATTGAGTATATCGACCCGGAACAGCCGTATGAAATTATTGACCGTCTTGGGGATTCGGTTATGGCTCAGCAACTGGGGGTTGATCTTGGTACCCCTGATTCACCTAGTTTAGTTTTGGATCTATGCAGGGACGGAATCTATCTGGGATCTGTTGCATTGACCTCGGCTCCGGGAATTTACTATTCGCACGAGCATGGAGCTTTGCTGACCCTGCTTCATGATGTCATGGGGTGTGCTGTCTCACAATTCCTCAGCCAGCGCGAATGCAGCCGTTTGCGGGCCAGCCTTGCTGACCGAACTCGTTTGTTACAGTCCGACTTCAACTGTACTTTTGATGTGGGAATAGTTGGTTCGGATGGAGGGCTCAGAGATGTTTTTGGTTCATGTAAGCAAGTTGCTCCGACCAAGGCTCCGGTGTTGCTGCTGGGTGAAACCGGAACAGGAAAGGAAGTTATTGCTGGAGCTATTCACCATATTTCCGGGCAGAGTGATGGACCGTTTGTGAAGGTTAACTGCGGGGGCATTCCGTCTACCTTATTGGAAAGCTCACTTTTCGGTCACCGCAAAGGAGCTTTTACCGGAGCCATAAAAGACGCTTTGGGGTATTTTGAGCGTGCCCGTGGCGGGACCATCTTTTTGGATGAAATTGGCGAACTTTCTCTTGAGGCCCAAACTAGGTTTTTGCATGTTTTGCAGGATGGCAGTTTTGAGCGTGTTGGCGGAAGCAAGCCCAGAGTTGCAGATGTCCGGGTTGTTGCTGCAACCCATCGCAACCTTGCAGAGTTGGTGGAGCAAGGGGTTTTCCGGCAGGATTTATATTTTAGGCTTAATGTTTTTCCCATTACAATTCCGCCGTTGAGGTTACGCAGGAATGATATTCCCCTGCTTGCGGACCATTTTATCAGGAAGATTGCCGGTGAGATGAGTTTAAGTCATTTGCCGGTACTGGCGCCGGGGGCCATTGATTCATTAATGAATTACGATTGGCCCGGTAATGTCCGGGAGCTTGAAAATGCCATTGAGAGAGCGATTATAACCAAGCGTGGAATATTATTAAATTTTGAGTTGGACAATCAGCCTGAGCAGTGTCCTATTGTCGAAGAGGCTGATTTGAATTTTGAGACTGTTGTTGCAGAGCTTTTAACCAGTGCGCTTAAACGCTCAGAGGGCCGTATCGAAGGTAAGGGTGGTGCCGCTGAGTTGTTGGGGCTTAATCCACGCACCCTGCAAAGTAAGCTTAAGAAATTAAATATCCCTTGTGGGCGCAAGGCTCTAGGATTGTATAAGAAATATGACTAGCTCTGAAATACAAGAGTAGAAAGTATGTTATTTCGGAGTTGGGTTTGTTTGGTGATGATATCTATCCTCCTAAGAGCTTGAATTTTAAGTGTAATTGTTCTTTATTTTCGTGGCATAGCTGTTGCTACTATGTGTGCGTTTTGTTGTAACGCATTAATATGAGGAATAGTTCATGGTACGTCTGAATCTATCTGAAGTAAAAGCTCTGTTGTTTTTGGTTGTATTTTTAGGTTTATCTTTCCCATCTAATTTATATTCTCGTGATCTTCCTGCTACATCATGGGTTGAGAATAGCCCTGGCTCATTGAGTGGAGATATGCTTGGGCTGGCAACCCATGATGGGATAGGTACTGTTATGGTTGGAAAAGATGGCAAGTCATTTTACATGGATGTCGCCACATCTAAAAGTAATAATCCGTCATGGACTGAATGCAGGGCTCCTACGCAGAATGATTTTATAACTGTAGATAGCGGATCTACCTGTTTTATGGCCCTTACAGAAAATGAATGGTACACCAGCAGCCTTTCAGGAGGTATCTTGAGCTGGACTAAAATGGGATCACGTACAGTCTCACAGGATGTCTGCGGCCCGTTTGTGGGGATTTGCCATGTTGATGGTGATATTTTTATGGCGGTGACTTCAAAAGGGTATTTATTCAGACTTGAAAATACCTCGGAGTCCAATGTTGGAAATCTCAGGTTGGGAGAGATGTGTGCTAACGGCATGGTTAAAGGAATCAAGAGCCTACGCCAACATCATGTACACGATGAAAAAATGTTTTTTTGTTACGGTTATCCGGGCAGTGATTCAGTCAATGTTTTAAGAGTTAGGTTTGACGGAATAGGTTTGAATTCGATCCCTGACTTGCAGTCCACCATAGCTATAAAGGAAGGAGGGCAGCCGATAGAGATCAACGAGCTGAGTTTTCTTCTTAAGGATGCGGTTTATGTGGTCGGACAAAACGGGAAATTCGGTCTTGTCCGGGACAATCTGTTTTATACGGATGGCGGTTCTCGTGAATTTATATCGTCTTCTACTTTGTCTTCACCTATCCCGAACAATTTCATGAGTGTTTATTTTCATAATCCCGGCTGGACCTATAGTGATTATACTGGATATGCGGTTTGCGAAGGAGGTAGAATATTTCTTGTAACTAGGCAGTTTGATATGATGAATCCCGGTGTGTACATAGAAAGTACAACTGAAGTTGCTGCCAATGTTTATTCTGAGAATTTTAACATTGTGAGGCGTTTTGTTCCTTTAAGTGCTGTAGGTAATTACCATTACTTTGCTGCCGGAAATAACGGACTTTCCATGCTTATTGTTGATCATGACGAGTTTCTTTCTCAAAAGAAGCTTAGTTCCTCTGATTCGCCATTTTTTGGTTCGAATATAAACACCATTTGTGCATATTCCGATAGCAGGTTTTTTGCCGGAGGACAGAACGGTATTCTTTATAGGGGCGACAAGCAGACAGACGGTTCTTTTCTCTGGACTAGATGCAGAATTGATTCTTTAGGAACTGGTGAAATTTATGCCATTCATTGTACAGGTGATTACCTTTATGTAATCTATGCTTCCGGTGCAGGAAAAATAAAAATTATGAAGCTTGATTCAGATGGAAATTATCAATCTGTTTCCAGCGAAGTTACAGCAAATTACAAGAATAGCGCGTCTTACACAGAGGCTTACAGTCAATTATATATGGGGACCGAGGCTGGGACATATCTTTTGAAAGGGAACGCATTAAATTTAGATAAATACGGTCCACGTCCAGCAATGAACTACGCTGCTTTAGAAGCCAAAAGTTCTCAGGATATGTATATGGCAGAGGTCAGCGGAGCTGACTCAAAAGTATATAGTTCAGTTAATGGAGGGCTCGGTTTCACCACGCAGCTACTCAAGACTTACACTGATACAATAGTCGATTGCATGCTGTTGGTCGGAGACGATCTTTATGTTGGCGGTAAGGATAGTGCTACTGATAAGGCGTTTCTTGCTAAGTATGACGGAACAAATTTTACCAAGCTTGCTGCCGGTCCCAACGGAATTCAGTTGCGCAGGATGTGGAGCTACGGAAAATATATATATGCCCTTGGTGATGCTAACGATGGATATGTATATAACTACAATATTGAAACAGAGGTCTGGACTTCAGAGTTAGTGAATTCCGTTGAATTATACGGCTTGGACGGTTCCGGTGATGGCGGGTTTCTTATAGCCGGTGGCGAGGGGGGGCGGGCATTTCGCACTAAAATTGATTCTTGTGACGGTGATGATCCCGGATGCAAAACTTCGACCGAAGTTCTTCCTGCAACCGGGGAAGATGCGGACCTCGTTGCTTCCAACAATCCGGTTAAGAGAACCTCGGCTGAGCTTGAGAAGCAATTCAAAACCGATCCGAGTTTTAAACCGCTGGGCAATGTTGAGGCTTTTATTAGCAAGACTACTCTTGTGGCCGGATCAGTACATTGCTTTAAGTTCAATGTAACTCCGAATACAACCGTACCGGTCAACGATTGCCATCTCTACAAGCTTATTTCATCGAGCAGTTCCAGTACTGACTACACAAGATTGAACGGAATTCCAGCTCAAACTGACTATGCACACGGAACTTATTGGCTGACCGATGCCAATGGCAGGGTAAGAGTATCCGGTGAACAATTGCAGGCGGGAAATATTTACACGGTTTTCTTTGTTATTGAGGATAACGGCAGTGTCTATGATGCTGATCCTGTTTTGGGAACTATCGCCGACCCTACAGTCTTCGGATATTCCGGTTCCGGCGGGGGCGGCTGTGTACTTGATCCGGGGCAGGATGGATGCACAGAATTGACGTGGATGTTATTCGGGGTTGTTCTGGCAGCTTGTTTTGTTCGAGGGCTGTACTATAGCTTGAAGCGAGATTGAGAAACAAAGCCCCCCGCAGGGAGGCGCGGAGGGCTTAATTTAGCGAAAGGGGTTTTCGCTTAAGGGGTATATGATTCTTTCAAGGAGTTATGCGCTGAGCGCAGTGAGGACAACTTCCTTGTTCTCGCTGAAAGTAAGGGAGAAATCTTTACCGTATTTGGTGAGGAAGTCTTCTTCGGCGATGAAGGGAACATCGCTGACTTCTACCTGTACATCATCATCTTCATCCGCTTCGTCAATGCCCAGACCGAGCACGATTTTAGCGTGTCAGCCGCCGCCTACTTTGTATTCTCTCAGGCGAACGCAGCTCTCCTCATCTTCGTCTTCAAGCATGTTCCGAAGCTTTTCAAGCATCTCTTCGGGAACGGTAACATTAAACATATTCTCTCTCTCCATTAATGGTTTCGTTTATATCAAAGCGGACTGATCCACTGTTGATTGTTCTATAAATAGACCGGAGTCCTGTTTGGTGGAATGGACTGCCGCCTCCGGGGCAAGGAGCAGCCCGGTGCAGATGGCTGCTGCGGACTCCACATAATCAAGGCAGACGCCTTTGGATTCTGAATTGGGATCGCGATCCCGGCTTAAAGTGCGGCAGCAGACGCTGTTGTGCTTTTCCAGAAAGCGGTCATGCAGCTCCTTGGAAAGGGAACGAACCTGATCCTCGTCAACGGGGAGTGGCCCTTTGCCGAGGATCAGGGATAACCCCATAACCGCGCCGGACAGGGCACCGCAGACACAGCCTGCGTCGCCGATGCCGCCGCAGAAACCTTTGCTCAGCGCAATGACAGTCTCTTTGCTCAGACCTCCGCAAAATTCGCGATTGATGATCCAGAGCACGGCCTCGGAGCAGCACATGGCATCACTGCCATAGAGTTCCTTTGCCTGACGTCCGCAACTTTCGCAGATCAGTTTTTCAGTCAGTGAGCATTCCATTTTACATTGCGCCCTTAAAAAATGATTAGATGATCTCGGTTTTCAGGCCGTGGTCGGCGAACCTTTTGAAAACCACATCCAGCTGTTCCGGGGTGTATTCCCGGTCCATTTTATATTCCCAGCCCAGTGCAGCGTACTTGTTGCGCCCAAAGGCATGGCAGGGCATTACTTCCACCTTGTCGCGGCCATACTGTTTCAGGAATTTTGCCATGGCGGCGATGTTTTCTTCGGAATCGTTCATACCGGGCATGAGCGGCATGCGTACCCGCACTTCCTTATTAGATGAAAGGGCCGCGCCCAGATTGCGCAGGATAATTGTGTTATCTACCCCGGTCAGTTTTTTATGCTTTTCCGGGGCCATGTGTTTGCAGTCGAACAGAAACAGGTTCGCAAGCTCAATGGTTTTGTCGAAACGTTCTTCGGGACAGTAACCGCAGGTGTCTACAGTTACGTGGTAGCCTTCGTTTACCGCAGCTTCGACCATATCAAGGAAGAATTGTCCGCCTGAAGTCGGCTCGCCGCCGCCGAAAGTAACCCCGCCGCCGGAGTTGTCGTAGAAAAGAGCATCCTTGCGGACCACGTCCATGACTTCTTCAACTGTCATGGTATTGCCGGACATCTCGCGGGCTTTACCTGCGCAATTCTCTGTGCATGCCCCGCAGTTAGTGCATTTTTCGGTATCGCGTCCGAATTTGCCGTCAATCTCGGTGACAGCCCCGTTGGGACAGACTTCGGCGCACTTGCCGCAGCCGGTACACAGTTCGGAGAAGCACATCATCTGCGGCTTGACCTGCTGCGATTCCGGGTTGCTGCACCACAAACAGCTCAGTGGGCAGCCTTTCAGGAAAACTGTAGTACGCAGGCCCGGTCCGTCATGGAGCGACATACGCTGAATATTATAAATCATGCCTTGGGACATATTTGCCTCCGGCGGCCCTTCGGGGACCAAAGAACCCTTTGGAAAGGGTTCTCTGGACTCTCCCAAACTTTTTTAGCGGGGCTTTGCCGCGTTGCATGGGAAATTGTACTGGTGTCCAGTTCGCCCTTACGTGGGAAAACGGTTTTAAATTTCTGGTTTGATTCATCGCCCCCGGCGGCAAACCCCTAATCGGGATTCCAAAGGGACTTGTTCCTTTGGCCGCCGGAGGCGAAATCAAATTATCAAAGCGCGAAGCGCATCAAACTGCCTTTAACTAACAACGACCTGCGTCGTATTCGGTACGTTTGATGATTTCGTTCTGTACACCGCAATCCAGTCTGGTGAAGTAGGCACTGAAACCTGCAACACGGACGATGAGATCAGAGTAATCCTGCGGATTCTGCTGCGCATCTTTGAGAGTGTCGGAGCTTACGCAGTTGAACTGGATGTGTGAGCCACCGAAATCGCAGTAGGTCTTGATCAGGGAGATCAAGGTTTTTGCGCCCTGTGGACCTTCCAGTACGGAGGGGGAGAACTTTACGTTGAAGTGGTTGGCACCGTAACGGACGGTGTCGATTGCTTCTGCACCGGACTTGATCAGCGCGGTGATGCCTTCCTTATCAGTACCGGGCATTGCGGAAACACTACCGTCAGTGAGGGCTACGCCAGCTTTGCGGCCGTTGGGCAGTGCGCCCATGAGTCCGCCGAAGTAGTTGTGGTAGGACAGGGAGTATGCATCCAGTGGGGTGCGCTGTCCGAAGCAGTCCGGTCCCTGAGAATGGTGGATTTCATCCACATCGCGGTAGAAACGTTTAACGATGGACTGTACTTCTTCCACATCGTTGCCGTGCTTGGGAGCGTCGTAGCACATCTGGCGAAGTTCTTCGTAACCTTCGAAGTTGGCCTTGAGTGCTTCAAGCAGCTCTTCCATGGTGACTGCTTTGGTATCGAAAACAAGGTGCTTGATAGCAAGAATGGAGTTGGCAGCATCGATACCTGCGGTCATGATCGGGTTGACCTGCGGGTAACGGGTTCCGCCAGCTTCTTCGCACATACCTTTTTCAATGCAGCCGTCGTACATGGCGGAGCGGAATACGCTCGGTACAACCTGAAGGCGGGCCATCTGGCTGAGGTCGGAGTGGGCACGGGAGATGCGGAACAGGTTGTCCAACTGGCCCTTTACTGCTTCGTAGAGATCTTCGAAAGTTTCAAAAGTAGTGGGATCTCCGGTTTCTGCGCCGACCTTTTTCTTGGTTACCGGGCATTTGCCGTTGTTGAGCATCAGTTCCACAACTTTGGCGAGGCAGGGCTGGTCTTCCTGAGTGATAAAGCTGCCTTTGCCGCAGACGCCGGTAGAAACGCAACCGTAGTTACCGCAGTTACGGGCATCTTCAAGGGTGATGCCGTCGGGGTACTGCGCAAAGCGGGCGAGGGTGCGCTGGATAACAGCGTTGTTGTTCAGGATCTGGGGCTGGCCGGAACCGCCGCGGATGCACTCAACCACTTTCTGCATGTAGGAGCTTTTCAGTTTCGGATGATAAAGCAGAGTCAGAGTGGGCTGGATGCTCTTCATCTGAACCTGAGTTTCGAGCATGAGCTCTTCCAGTTCGGTGGAAGCATCCTCGCCGTTAGCATCCACACCGCCGATGGTCATGGACTGTCCGGTGTGCCCGGAAAGGGTCAGTGCGTAAGAGTTGCCCTGATATTCGCCCAGTTCAAGGTGGCGAATCCACTGGAACTTGAGCATGGTCAGGACCTGCTCGCGGGTCAGGTTACCTTCATCAATGTCTTTTTTGAAGAAGGGGTACATGTACTGACCGTAACGACCGGGGGAAACAGCGCAAGCCATCTGCTCGGTTGCTACGCAGAGGTGGGTGAACCAGAAGGACTGGATAGCTTCACGGAAGTTGCGGGCCGGATGTTCGGGCACGCGGCGGCAGATTTCTGCGATTTCCAGCAGCTCTGCCTTTACTTTGGGATCGGATTCTTCTGCTGCGGTCTGCTCTGCAAGGTCAGCGTAACGGTGGGAGTGCTTGATTACCGCGTCAAAGGTGATCAGCATGGAGCGGTAGAGATCGATTTTGTCTCTGTTTGCAAGGGTGTTTGGGCACTCGGTGAGACGGGTGCGTACATCATCAATGAGGTAGCGAATACCTTTGTTCAGCACCATGCCGTAGTCGGCGATACCGGAGCCGGAGGCGACGGAAACGTTTTCGTAGTACATGCCGGCTTTGGCGTACTTTTTAGCACTTTCGCCGTACTTTTCCTTGTACATTTTGTTGTTTTGGTCAACGCAGGTGCGGCCTTTCCAGAGCTTGTAAGTTTTTTCGAGCAGTTCCTGAGTCTCGGCGGGGATTTTCATTTCGCCGAGGGAAGCCATTTTGGCCATCTGCATTTCTTCTTTGATCCAGGAGACGTTCCATTCAGGGTAGGCGTACACACCGGCACGGACACCTGTAAGGGTACCTACGATGGGGTTGCCGTCGAGAAATATTTTTTTCTGGGTCAGTACGCGCTCCAGAACTTTGGCACGGACGTATACTACAGGCTCGCCCTGATGCTTTTCATATATTTCGTTCAGGAACTTGAGACGCTCAGGGTCCATGACCTGCGGAGCGTTCATGAGAAAATCTTTGAGTTCCTTGGCGCGGTCTTCAGCTGTATCCCAGTTAATGCCGTAACCTTGGGCAGTCTGAGTCTCTTCTTTTGCAGACAGAGTAGTATTCATTTCCATCTCCTGTGATTGTGCTATTGTTTTTGGTATTTTAGGTAGATTGAAAGTGTTAAGCGTTCGCTTGTTAATTTCGTCACTAGCACGGGCTATGCCAGATATGCTTTTTGACGGCAAAATTGGCTTTAAACTATTGTTATAAAAGTGTTTAAATGTGCACAATCTTCGATGTTCGTAGGCAAGTGAATAAAAAGCAAAACGAAAGAAATTTTTCTTTTTCGAAGAAAATTTTAGTTTGCTAAAAAATATTTTTTTATTTATCGACCCAATCAGCAGCCGGATGATCAAATCAGTTTTGGGTGTTCCGGGAAAAGAGAGAGGTTGTGAAAAATGTATTTTAGCAAGGACAGATTTTTTAATGTCAGCCGTCGTAATGTGCTGACTCCCGAAATGATTGCCATCTGGGATGATCTGGGGGTGGGCGTGGCTGTGGTGGATGCTGAAGGGTATTGCGAGTATATGAATCCCATCCAGCGCAGGGCGGACGGTTTTACCCGTATTCATTTGGAAGGCCAGCACATCACCAAGCTGTATGTGCCCCACGAGCTGGAATGCATTCCCACTGTAGAATGTCTGCGTTTGAGTAAGCCTATTCTCAAAAAAAGTTATCTGTACAAGACCACCAATAATTATCTTGCCGGGACTGTTTCCGATTTTTTTCCTCTTTACAATCAAGGGCGCAAGGACGGGGTCATCGCTTTTACTCTCTGGACCGGATCGGTGCCTTTGGGTGATCCCAAGAGAAAGGCTCGTAAATCAGCCTCCCGTAACAATTCTTCCTACTATACGTTTGAGTCTCTTGTGGGGGAGGATGAATCCCTGCGCGAGGTTCTGGGTGAGGCCCGCACTGCCGCCAAATCCTCCTCGCATGTTATGATCTGGGGGGAGAGTGGCACAGGTAAGGAGGTTTTTGCACAGGCCATCCACATGGAAAGCGAGCGCAAGGATAAACCTTTCATTGCCGAGAACTGCGCGGCCATCCCGGAAAACCTGTTGGAAGCAATACTTTTCGGGACCTCTAAAGGGGCCTACACCGATGCCCCGGACAAGCCCGGCCTATTCGAAGAGGCCGACGGTGGGACCCTGCTGCTGGATGAGCTTAATTCCATGCCTCTGGGGTTGCAGGCCAAGCTTTTGCGTGTGTTGCAGGAAAAACGGGTTCGCCGTCTCGGTTCGCAAAAAGAAATTCCAGTAGATGTGCGGGTGGTCAGCATTCTTAACGAAGCTCCTCTCAATGCCGTGAGTCAGGGCATCCTGCGTAGCGATTTGTTTTATCGCCTTGCCGTGGTCGGCTTGGCAGTTCCTCCTTTACGTGAACGAAAGAAGGATATCTCGGTGCTGGCCCGGACTTTTATTGAACGCTCGGAGCAGAAAAGCGGGCTTGGTCTGATCGGGGTTGAACCGGATGTTGTACAGATGTTTTTTGATTACGATTGGCCCGGCAACGTGCGTGAGCTTTTGCACGTGATTGAAGGCAGCATGGCCCTTCTTGGGGATAGCTCTTCAATCAGCAGGGATAATTTGCCTCGTCATTTCAGGGAAGCCAGTGAGAACGCTTTTATCTCACCTGTTTCCGCGTCTGCCCCTACTCCCGCACCGCAAGCAGATGAATCTTTGCTCGGGAAAAACTTTTTTGATTACAGTCTTGTGCGGCGTAACGGTGTGGTGCCGCTTAAAAGTTGCGTACAGAAGTATGAAACCGAATGTATCCGCAATGTATTGCGTCTTACCGGAGGCAACGTCGCCAAGGCCGCCCGAATCATGCAAATCACCGGGGCTGGGCTGCGCTACAAGATTCAGCAGCTCGGAATCGAGGACGATTATTAAGGTGCCTCCGGCGGCTGGGGAAGGGGAAACTCTTGCAAGAGTTTCCCCTTCCCCAGACCCCATCCCCTTCAGAACCTTTTAGTATGCTTCGCATTTAGCGCGTTTAGGCGGTCTTTGAAATGAAGATTGGCGAAGCCCTAGTAAAAGTTTTTGGGATTCTTAAACCCTTTTTACAAAAAGGGTTTAAGCCCCCGGAGGGAAAATCTTTTAATCAAAAGCGCGATAGCGCATCAAGCCTTGCGCCTTGCGAGGCCGCCGGAGGCCTAATGGTGCACAATTTACATAAAAGATCGTACTAAACAGACTACTCCGGCCAGTGCGATTACGGTCATGAGAAGTTTACGAAATAAGTCCTGATTGATGTGCTTGATTACTGGGAAAGAGAGCAGTGTTCCGATGAGCGTGGCCGGGGCACCGTAGATGGCGTAATCGATCACTGTGGGGGTGATAAGTCCGGCTCCGGCTTGCAGAATGCAGGTGAAGCTGGCCCGGATAACGAAAAATACGCCAAGGGTGCCCAGAAAAACCCGTGGCTGCCAGCCCACGTATAGGCCGTAAGCCCCGATGGGCGGTCCATCGAAAGATATGGCTGTACCGAGCAGGCTGGCTCCGAACCCGGCGGCACTGCCCCGCGACCATGATTCCGGGTGCGTTTTTTCGACCTTGAAGGTCAGCTGCCAGTATACGTAATAGATGAGCAGCGCACCAACGGCTCCTTGCAGGATGGTGCTGGAGACAAAGGTCAGGATGTAAAGTCCGGCAAAGGCTCCGGGTACTGAGCCGACCAAGAGCGGCTTGAGTGCTGGAAAACGGCAATGGCGGAAATGCATGAGCGCGATACTGCCGTCCATGATGACGTTCAGCAGGCAGGCAAGGGGAACCAGTTCCTGCATGGGAATAAACATGGCCGCTGCCGGAACAGCGACCATGGCCCCGCCGATACCGCTGACCCCGGATACAAATCCGCCGATCAGCCAGAGCAGGAATACAAGGGTGTGAGGGGAATCAAACATGAAATTCTACTTTGTGGGGTTGGTTAGTGATTCTTCGCAATGGGCGAGGGATTCGTAGCCCAGCTTACGCATGAGGATTTCGTATCTTTCACGTACCAGATTTCCGCATTCCTGCTGCGTTTTGCGGGCGTAAGCAAGGTAAATGTTCAAGGTTTGGGAGGAATAAGTCTGCAACTCGCTGCCGAGGTAAAGACAGAAGGACTGGTGCCCGTCAGGCTGAACGGAACGCGGGAACTGGGCGGCAACTTCTTTGCGCCATTCGCTCTCCATGCGCACTATTTCGCTGATGGCCGGGGAATTGTTTTGTTTCGGGATGAGTCCTTCCATGAGCGCGTACTTTTCGGTCATGAGGTTGCGCTTGGCGGACGCAGCTTTTTCAAGGTCGTCCAGATACGATTCAAGGTATTCGTCCGGAAGAACGGAATGGGTCATGTGGCGCATGATGCGGAAAGAGTCCGGGCGTTCCTGACAAAGGGAGGTTCCGCCGCGGTTGTTGACCGCAAGGAACATATCAAGTTCCAACCCGATGATCTGTTCGATTAATTGTATGCGTTTTTCTTCGGTCATGGGAGTCTCCTTAATGAAAAAAGTAACGAGCTTCTGGTTTGCAAACCCGGTGCCTGATGGCGGTTTTCTGGTGATAAAAAAGTATGTTTTCAGGTATGATCCTGAATTGATTGTGTAAGTGGGCTGAAACGCCTTTGCGAGTGAGTAGTCGGTAGCTTCGGAGTGGGAGGGGTGTAGAGGAAAGAAGATTTTAACAAAAGAAAGAAAACTTTCGAAAAAGAATAAAATTTTAAATCGCGTTTATTGGTGCAGGTGATGGTTCATTTTTTTTAGTTAGTTATTTCTGAATATTAAGTCGATGGTGAAGAATTTCACGAATTGGCACCCTGTTTGCTTAAAATGGCGCAGTGGCTTTTGGTAGGGCTGCTGAATCAGGTAGATTGAAAGTGTATAGATAATCGTTCGCTCTTTGCAAAGAAGAGGAGGCCATGCCGCTTACGCGGGAATCATGGCGAAATGTGTCCGGTCAAGTTCGTCGTCCATGAAATATATATTTATTTGATGGGCGCAACACTAGTTCGCAGATCGGCACGCGGCAGAAGGCAGTTGCCGGGAATACCCGAGGAGGAGCAGCTGCCTAGGTTGGAGACCTTGAGGTTCAGGGGACGTCTGTCGTGAACTCATAAAAACAAAGAGATAATCTGATGGCACAAGAACAACTGGAATTAGAAAAATCAATGTCGCCCGCACAGGTGTGGGCACTGGCGCTCGGTTCAATCGTAGGTTGGGGATGTTTTGTTCTCCCCGGTGATATGTTTCTGCCGCAAGCCGGGGTCATGGGCACCCTGATCGGCTTCGGTGTAGGCGCTTTCCTTATTTGTTTTGTAGCAGTCTGCTACAGTTACATGATCAAGTACGCCCCTGTTGCAGGCGGCGCGTTTGCATATGCTTATGTCGGCTTTGGACCGACTGCGGCTTTTGTCTGCGGGTGGGCACTCGTGCTCGGGTACATAGCCATCATCGGCATCGACGTTGCCGCGCTGGCACTTATTTTCCGTTTTCTATTTCCGGGAGTCTTTGAATTCGGCCCCTTGTATTCCATTGCCGGATGGCAGGTTTATACGGGTGAAGTTATTCTTATGACCTCTGCGACCCTGCTTTTCGGTTGGATGAACTATCGCGGCAACAGCTTTGCGGGTAAGTTGCAGGTTGCACTGGCTTTCCTGCTGACTGTCGGTATTGTTTCCCTGTTTACGGGATCTGCTTCGCTTGAAACAGCCGAACTGGGTAACCTGCTTCCGCTTTTCGCTGAGCACCGTTCCGAGCTTTCCTGTGTACTGATTATTTTCGCTATTTCGCCCTTTCTCTTTGTTGGTTTTGATACTGTTCCGCAGGCAGCAGAGGAATTTACCTTTGATCCCGCCCGGGCACGTAACATTATGATCATTGCCATCCTTTGCGGTGTGGTTCTCTACTCTCTGGTCACTCTGGCTGTTGGTATTGCCATTCCTTATCCTGAAATGCTGGCCAAAATGGACGCCATGCGCGCTACCGGCGGTACTGCATGGGCAACCGGTGAAGTTGCGGCCATGGCTTTCGGTAAACTTGGTGCGGTTGTTCTGGCCTGCGCAGTCATGGGCGCGGTCTGCACCGGTATTAACGGTTTCTACATTGCTACTTCACGTCTGCTGCTGAGTATGGCTCGCGGTCGCATTTTGCCTGCATGGTTCGGTGATATTCATCCCAAGTACCGCACACCTCACAAAGCCCTTCTGTTCACCATGGCTATCGTCCTGCTTACTCCATTTGCCGGGCGTTCCGTTGTGGTTTGGATCGTGGACATGAGCTCCGTGGGTACCGGTATCGGTTACCTTTTCTCCTGCCTTGCTGCACGTCGTGTTCTGCTCGGTTCCGAGGGCGTTTCTGAGCGTTTTGTGAAGCATTTCTGCTGCGTCATGGGTATTTTTGCTTCTGTTATGTCCATTGTGCTTCTGCTGGTCCCCGGTTCCCCGGCCTATATCAGTGAAGCATCCCGCTGGTGCATGGTTACCTGGGTGGTCATGGGCGTGTTCTTTTACTTCTCCAGCAGAGGTGAATGGGCTAAGCTTCCTGAAGCAACCCTGCGTAAAAGCATTCTCGGCAGGGACGATATTCCGGTTTTCTTTAAAAGCCGTGAACCTAAGGGCCAGCCCCAGACTGCTTCTGAATAGTTAATATATATTCCAGACAGGATCTGTTTCCTGTCGTATTGATCTAAATGTCCTCGTCAGCATTGCTGGCGGGGACTTCTTGATTGTTGAGGGATGCATAGTTTTCCTGAATGCAAACTGAGATGATCTATTTCGAATACCGATTGGATGTATTATAAACATTGATGTATTTGTAACTCCTTTAAAGAAATGGTCAATCTTAAACTGGAATGGAGTAATTTGCATGGAGCCATTAGCCGTCAGGTTTAAGGCGGGACAGGATATCCTGTTTGAGCTGGAGCGAATTGCGCAGGAGCAAAAAATTGAAGCAGCCTGCGTGCTGACCTGCGTGGGCAGTCTTACTAGGGCGGTGCTCCGTTTTGCCAATCAGGAAGAGGCTACTGAGCTTAACGGTCATTTTGAGATAGTTTCTCTGACCGGAGTTCTTTCCTGTCATGGTTCCCATTTTCATATCGCCATTTCAGACAAAGAAGGAAAGACCACAGGTGCGCATCTGCTCCCCGGAAGCGAAGTCTACACAACCGCTGAAATTGTGTTGGCTGTTTTGCCCCGGCATTCTTTTCTCAGAACGTTTGACCCGCAGACAGGTTATCCGGAGCTTGAAATCAAATCTCTAACCAGTGACGAGGAGTGAGTGGGATGGGTGTAACAGAACAGTTTAAAAAGGATTTCAATACATTTACATGGGTGCTGATTTCAGTCGCCATTGTTCTTAACATTGCGGTGGGGCAACTTGTTTCCCTGCTTAAGCTGCCAATTTTTCTTGATTCCATCGGTACTGTGCTGGTCGGTGTTCTTGCCGGACCGTGGGCCGGTGGCATTGCCGGGCTGCTTACCAATCTTATCTGGGGTGTTATCTCTTCACCTGTGGCCGCAGCCTTTGCTCCCGTAGCCATGGTTATCGGTATTGTTGCCGGATTGTGCGCAAAGTTCGGGATGTTCAAGAACTGGTGGACCGCCATTCTTGCCGGTTTGATAATCACAGTTTTCAATTCCGTGGTCGCAGTACCCATCAGGCTTTACATGTTCGGTGGTATCACCGGAAGCGGTGCGGATTTTGCCATGGCTTATCTGCTTGCGCTCGGTAAGGATCTGTTCGGTTCGGTGGTGGTTACTGTGTTTACTGCCAATGTTATTGATAAGGTTGCCACTGCGGTGCTGGTCTGGGGTATTATCAAGGGACTCCCGGAGAAAGCTTCTGCCCGTTTTCCCCGCTTGGTCCGTGCTTAAGCGTGCTTAAAATAGCGGGATATTCCATTGCAAACAGCTGACCTTTCCCTGTTTATCAAGGGAGAATCGTGTCTCCATTCCGTTCACCCCCTCAGTAAGTTGACTTATGTGCTGCTGACGGGGGTGGCGGTTTATTGTGCGCCCGGCGGATATCTGCCTGCCGCAATCCTGTTGGGGATTAATCTTCTTCTGGCAGCAGTCTCCGGTATTCTTTTGCAGGTCTGGAAGTTTTCATGGCGAACCCTGTTGCCCCTTGCTCTGTTTATGATTCCTATTCATGGTTTTTTGAACCCGGACAATCATACTGTTCTGATCAGTTTTCACGGGGCGGGTTTGTATTTGGAAGGGCTGGTGTTTGCCGGAAGGGTGCTTCTGCAATTGGCAGCTGTTTTGAGCATCTCGCTGATATTTGTTTTTACAACCCATCCGGCAGATCTCATTACGTCTTTGACTCAGGCCGGGCTTTCTGCTTCTTTTGCCTATATTTTGGGTAGCCCTCTGCTGCTTCTTCCGGCCATGCGTGAGAGAGCTAAAACTATTCAGGATGCGCAACGGGCCAGAGGACTTGGCTCAGACGGCGGCGTCATAAAAAGGATTCGTTCCATGGCTCCACTCATTTCCCCTTTGATACTTGGAGCTTTTGCTGAAATTGAACAGCGGGCTATTGCTCTGGAATTACGCGGATTCAATTCAGCCCGTTCCAAAACCTCCTTGCGGGTTGTGCCGGACAGCGCAACACAGCGCGCAGTCCGTAAGCTGATGCTCTTGGTATGTATTCTGCTTTTTATCTATAAAATAGTACCTTACCAATATGTCTCTTATTGAAATTGAGAACTTTTCATATCGCTATGGCGCGTCTTCACCGCTGGTCCTGAACAAACTTAACCTGCGTATTGCCGGAGGGGAATTTGTAGCTGTGATCGGGCCCAATAATAGCGGCAAATCAACCCTCTGCAACGTACTGACCGGGGCGGTCCCTCAACTCTATCACGGTCTGTCCGAAGGACGTGTCCGGGTTTGCGGTAAAGATGCGGCTGAAACTCCGGTTTCAGAGCTTGCCGGATCAGTTGCATTTGTTATGCAGAATCCAAGGCAGCAGTTGTCCGGCATCCGCTTTACTGTGGCTGAGGAAGTGGCATTCAGTCTTGAAAACATGGGCTTGCCAAGGGAAAATATCCGGCAACATGTGGATAAGGCCCTTGCGTTGACCGGGATGTCATCTTTTGCGGATCGCTCCCCGCATCACCTTTCAGGCGGGCAGTTGCAGAAAGTGACTTTAGCCGCCGCTCTGGCTTGTAATACCCGGATCATTGTACTGGATGAGCCGACCACATTTCTTGATCCTCTGGCGGCAAAGCAGGTCTTTGAAATTTTGTTTCGTTTGCGGCAGAGCGGTAAAACCGTAGTGCTTGCAGAGCAGCGTCTGGATAATATCGCGCTTTGTGCAGACCGGGTAATTGCCTTGCATGAAGGTGAAATTGTTTTGGACGGTTTGCCAAACGAAGTCCTTGCTTCCCCTCTGCTTAAAGAAATCGGGCTTGATGTGACCCGGTTCAGCAAGGTAGCCGAGCTTGCAAAGGTTGCCGGATGCTGGCGCGAGGAGCAGGAATTGGCGTCAACTTTTGACGGTGTGCTGGAAGGTCTGATTCTCCTTGCGGAGGAATCTTATGGGAATTGAGGTTGATAATTTATTTTTCGGCTATGAGGCCGGGGAAGAAGTTCTAAAGGGAATTTCTTTTGAGTTTGCTGAGGGTGAGGTTGTAGCTTTGCTCGGTCATAACGGGTCGGGAAAAAGCACATTGGTTAAGCATTTTAACGGTCTTTTGTGTCCTTTGCGCGGTTCGGTAAAAGTTAACGGCGTTCTGAGTACCGATAAAAAAATATCAGAGCTGGCCGGCATGGTTTCCATGCTGTTTCAAAATCCTGATGATCAGATATGCAAATCCTCAGTTTGGGATGAAGTTGCTTTCGGTCCTGAGAATCTCGGATATGAACATGGTCGTATCAGAGAACTGGTGAAATATTATTTGTCCGCTTTTGGACTTTTTGAATTGAAGAAACGCAATCCTTACGATCTCGGGCTGAGTGAACGAAAGCGGCTGGCGATTGCTTCAACTTTGGCAATGGATACCGAAATTGTTGTTCTTGATGAACCTACCGCAGGGCTTGATCCAAGAGAAATTCATATGCTGGAAAGTGAACTGGAAAAGCTTCGTTCAGTAGGTAGAACCGTAGTTCTGATCAGTCATGACATGGATTTTGTGGCTGAGAATTGTTCACGGGCGGTCTGTTTACAAAATGGAATTAAGCAATTTGACGGATTGATCGGGGATCTTTTTGATAATTCAGCCCTTCTTGAACAATGCGGCCTGCTTGCGCCGCAGATTGTGCAGCTTGGTTCTCATTACGGCTTGCAATTGGATGAAATAAGTCCGCAGGGATTCATTAACAAAATTCTTAACTGAGCAGAGTTGCCAAGCCTCCCCTCTCTTGTGTAAAAAGACTTCATGACACCTGCAATCAACATAGCCAAGAAAAAGAAGATTAAATTCAAGGTCCACGAGTACGAACATGATCCTGCTGCTGAAGCCTACGGCAAGGAAGCAGCAGAGAAACTGGGCGTTGACCCGGAGCGTGTTTTCAAAACTTTGGTAGCCGGGAGCGGGCGCGATCTCTTCGTTGCCGTGATTCCGGTCATGAAGATGCTGGATCTTAAACAGCTTGCCAAGGCCGTGAAGGTTAAGAAAATCAGTATGGCTGATGTGAAGTTGGTGGAGCGCACCACCGGATACGTTGTTGGCGGGGTCAGCCCGCTGGGTCAGAAGAAGCTTTTGCCCACGGTTATTGATGCTTCCGCAGAAAATTTCGAAACTATTTATGTCAGTGGTGGTAAACGCGGACTGGATATCGAATTGAGTCCGCAGGATCTTGCGGGCTTGCTGCAAGGATCTTTTGTTGAAATAGCACGTTAGTTTTCTTTTTGTTTGCTGGATTTCGTTGCCGCATTTTCCCATATAGAGTGAGCACATAGGCCCGTCGATTGATTTCGCCGGGCTTTTTTATTTTGTTTAGCAAATAGTTTGACAATCAAATTAAATATACATTAGGAGTCTTGAAACACGATTAATTTGATAGTCAAACTATATGGAGTTCAAAATGGATTTTGATTCAGTATTTCTGGTAGCCATGCAGTCCAGCCTTTTTTTGGGACTTATCCACGGGATCAATCCCTGCGGTCATTCTTGGCTGGTACTGGCCCCGTTTGTTTATGGAGAGAAGAACGGAAAACGGGTTTTCTCATTGACCAGCGCGTTTATTCTGGGAACGACTTTGGCTTGTCTTATAATCGGGCTGACATTGGGGTCCATCTCATTGACCATCCCGGATTCACTTACCTATGTGGTGGATATCGTGACCATGGGCATTCTGGTGCTTCTGGGCGGCATCCTGATTATGAAGCCTGAGTTATTGCACAATCATGACCATTCTCACGACCATGACCACGACCATTCTCACGATCACGCACATCATGACCATAGTCACGGGCACAGCGGTGGGTGTTCATGCAGTCACGGGAAATCCACTCTGCGTAGCGTGACCTTCTGGGGGCTGTTTTCCATCGGGTTTGTGAACATGATTGTGCCTTGCCCTACTGTAGCGATAATGTATAAATACGCTCTTGATTCCGGCAGCGTGTTCAAAGGTACTGCGGTTTTTGCCAGCTATGCCTTTGGGACCGGAGTAGCTCTTGCGGCGGTGATTTATGCTATTTACAAGGCCGCATCATTTGTGCGAACCCTTGAGCAGGATTGGGTGGAGCCGCTGGTCATGCGTACTGCCGGGGTTATGACCATCGGTTTTGCTGTTTACAGCTACACGAATTTATAAAGTGGAGGTCTTTGTGCTGGAGAAGCTCAACCATGCCATAATTGAGTTTTATGAAAAGCTTTCTTCGTGGGAGCATGATGTGGTCCGCGAGAAAGGGCTGACTTTGCCTCAGATGCACACTCTTGAAGTGCTGGGCATCCACAAGGCCATGCGCATGAAAGAGCTGGCCCAGCGTATGGGCATTACCACGGGGACTCTGACTGTACTTGTTGATCGTCTTGAGGATAAGGGTTTTGTTTGCCGAAAGCCTCATCAGACCGACCGCCGTTCCATTCTTGTGGAATTAACAGAAACTGGACAGGAAATGTACGGGGAGCATGACCGCTTGCATCTGCGATTGACCGAAGAGCTGACCGCAGAATTTTCTGATGAAGAGCGGGGTATGATGCTTGTATTTATTCAGAAGATGAACGGGATGTTTTAGTTTTGAACAAATAATAAACATCTGTGGAAAATTTTTGTTCCTAATATCAGTCCCGCAATTTTATTATCGCGGGACTTTTTTTGTCGAAAATAACCGTATTTTTATTTTAATGCCCGATTTTGATTGAAAAGCATTCTCATTTTCACTATGTCAGCTGAAAGTGTTTCGGTTGAAGTCAATTATATTTTGAGTATGAGAATGAGAGTCGTTTTAATTAAAGAGAGACGGGGAATGAAATATACATTTAAGTTATCGCATAAAATTGTAGCAGGCATGCTGGTCTTCTTGTTTTGTGCTTTGTGTCTTGGCGGAGTTTCCATATTCACCCTGCGGGAATTGACCGACAAAATGGAGTCCCGCAACAGCATTGATGAGATCATCAGTATCGGTGTGCGGGCGCAGTCGGAGGCTCTTGATTGGCTGACCCATCGGGAAGAGCTCTCCATGAAAGATGGTGGTTCAAAACCGGAAGTCTTGAAGAATTACGCTGAGATGACCCGCCTCATGAATGACGAAGTGGACGCAATCATAAGCACAGGGACTGATGATCAGATGATTGCATCCCTTGATGCATTGAAGAGGTCATTCAATTCTTTTGACCGCAGTTTTACGGTATTTCAGGGGCAGTTTAACGATGGCGTAGATCTTGTCAAAAGATTACGTGGAATTTCGGTGGAAATTCTCGGGCAGGCTCTTTCGCTGCAAAAAAGCATTGCTCGTTCTGCCAGAAAGCAAACTAAACAGATTGATGTTCTTCAGGAGCAGGCTCTTTCTTTGCCAGATGGTCAGGGCGGCGGTGAGCTTGCCCGCACTCTTGCCAGTTCCATTGACGGACTGGATGAGTTGACTGCCAAGCGGCATGTTGCTGCAATCCTGCTCAATAAGCCTCTGGGCTTTCAAGAGATGGCTAAGGATTTCATCCTTTATAAAGATGCTGCCAGTGGCTCAGGGCTTATTGTTGATATTGAAAAGTTGATGGGAATTGATCCGGATTCAACCATGGGTGCCTCATATCCTCAGTTTGAGCCTTTATTTTCCAAGGGTCGCGAAGCCAAGTTGTTCGGGCGGATAGTTGCTCTGACCGGGGAATACCTTGAAGCCTTCAAGACTTATTACAGCACCAGCCTTGAGATGAAAAAATCCATGCAGTCCATGGAAGCCGCCCGTGAAAAACTCATGAAATTAGAGGATTCCATCCGTGCGGCGCAGGTTGAAAGTTATAATTTGCTCCAGCAGAAGGCAGTTTATGTGGTGACCGTTTTGGGTGCTGTTGTGGCATTGATCGGATTGGTGCTTATCCTGCTCAGCCGGGTGGTGATAATTAAGCCATTACGCCGTATTATAAGTGAGATTTCCCTGACCAGTAGTAGCTTAGCTGCCGGTAAAGGAGACCTTACGCATCGCATTAATCAAAGTGGTAACGGGGAGTTGGGAGATCTTGCCGGAGCTTATAATGGTTTGATGCATGTGCTTGAAGAAGACAAAGGAAAGGTGGAGGAAGCTACTGCTGTTGCCGAGCGAGAAGCTCAGTCTGCGCGCGAAGCCTTGAAAGGGTTGAGCGAGGCCCAGAAGGAAGCTGAAGACGGACGCAGACAGGGCGTACTAGATGTGGTGCTCAATCTTGAGCAGATTGTCAGCGGACTTTCAAACGCTTCCGATGACATCAGCAGCCATGTGGACGAGTCGAGTATACGTGCCCGTGAGCAACAGAGCAATCTTTCCGAATCTACCTCCGCCCTCGATCAGATGACCAGTTCCATTCAGGACGTGGCCCGCAGTTGCTCTGATGCTGTTGTCGGGGCCGGAGAAGCCATGGAAACAGCCAACAAAGGGGCTGCAATGACCGGGGAAGCCATTAGTTCCATTTTTAGTGTCAAGGAACAGAGCGAGCAACTCAAAGATAATCTTAATGATATGAACGTGAAGGTTGAAGATATCGGGCGGATTATGTCCGTGGTCAGCGATATTGCCGATCAGACGAATTTGTTGGCTTTGAATGCCGCCATTGAAGCGGCCCGTGCCGGAGATGCCGGACGCGGTTTTGCCGTGGTGGCTGATGAAGTGCGCAAATTGGCTGAAAAGACTATGGACGCCACCAAGGATGTGGGACTCGTGGTCGAGGCTATTCAGGAAAGTTCCCGTACTAACGTTCAGTCCATGGAAGAAGCGGCAAAGTCTGTGCTGGACAGTACCCGTCTGGCTGAACAGGCCGGGGAAGCTCTTGAGGAGATCGTCAGTCTTGTGGGCGGTGTAACCGGACAGGTCCAGAATATTTCCGCTGCTGCGGAAGAGCAGTCCGTGTCCTCCGATCAGATTAATTCATCTTCCAAGAATATTAACCAGATGGCGAAGATGACCACCCAGTCCATGGACGAAACTCGTGAATCTGCCGAGGATCTTTCCGGTCTGGCTGCAGAGCTCCGCGCGCTTATTGATGGATTGCGCGATGAATGCCGGAGTTCGGCTTAGTTCATAAACTTTCGTCTGAACATCAGTACGGCCGCAATGATTCCCATAAATATCCATTCAACGGAGAAATCGGCATTAGGATTTAGGACACATCCTGTATTCGCGACACTACTTAGGCCAACGGGGTCGGTAATTTTGCCCAGTGTGCTGTCTTCATCATAATTGCCGTTATCGCGAATAACAAAATATACATAGTAGTTGTCACCGAGAGTAGTGGTGTCAGTGGGGGCCATATGACTTCCGCTGGAATTGGTCAGCCACCAAGATCCATCAACATCATATTCGGGACCGGATGCAGCGTAGGTTCTGTAGTTGGCTGAGCTTCCTGTGCTGTCGTAAAATTTGATCAGTCTCAGGTTTAATATTGTAGATGTGGGAATGGCAGTTGAATTGAATTTGAAGGTTGCACATCCGCCATTTACGTTGATGCTGGCGTTGAATGCTCTAACGGAAGATATTATGCTGTGGTCCTGTAATGAATATTTTGAGTTAAGCTCTTCTTCAGTCATTGTTTTTGCACAGCAGTTTTTTACTCTGACGGTAACTCCTGAAGCCTGAGTCGGGCTGGCTTGTGCTTCATAACCAATTTTTCTTCCTACGTTTTTGTAACTGCCGCGAAATTTTGGCCATGGAGAGTCTGCCAAACCACCGGAGCTTCCTTCTATTGCATAGACTTTGTGATCCATACTGCCGATATAAATAGTGCCGTCAGCTCCAATTGCCGAGGATGCACTTTTAATTGAATCGGAGCAAAGGAACTCCCATTTTTTTGTTCCGTCCGGGTTTATTGCATATAGTTTTTTATCAAATGATCCGACATAAATGGTTTCATCTGCGTCGATAGAGGGAGAAGAGCGTACTATATCACCAGTGACAAACTCCCATTTTTTTGTTCCATCCGGATTTATGGCATAGAGTTTATAGTCATATGATCCCACATAAATTATCCCAGCTGTGCTGACAGCAGGAGATGAGCGTATTTTCTCGCCTGTGAGAAATTCCCATTTTTTAGTGCCGTCTGGGTTTATTGCATACAATTTCTTATCATCTGATCCTACGTAAATAGTTCCGTCAGCTCCGATAGCAGGAGAAGATAGGACGAAATTACCAGTGAGGAATTCCCACTTTTTTGTACCGTCTGGGTTTATTGCATAGAGATTTTTGTCATGTGAACCCACATAAATAATTCCTTCTTTGTTGATTGCGGGAGATGTAAATACGTCTCCAGTTGTAACAAATTCCCATTTTTTCGTACCGTCCGGGTTTATGGCGTAAAGCCTATCGTCCATTGATCCTACATAGACGATCCCGTCGCTGTCGATGGCGGGCGAAGAATAAATATCATTCCCTGTGGAGAATTCCCATTTTTTCGTACCGTCAGGGTTTATGGCATATAATATGTTGTCATTTGACCCGACGTAAATGGTTCCGTCATTATCTAAAGCTGGTGAGGAGTATATATCCCTTGTTGCGAGGAACTCCCATTTTTTTGTACCATCGGAATTTATGGCGTAGAGTGTTTTGTCATTATCCCCAACATAGATTGTTCCGTCGGCACCAATAGCCGGGTTGGCTGATATGCTGTCATTAGCTAAAAATTCCCATTTCTTATCTCCTGGGGCGGCGATTGAAAAAGAAGAGCATATTAATACGAAACAAATAGAAAGGAGGAAAATCAGGAATCGTTCATCTGTGATAGGTCGGATGTATATAGTTGGCTTCATTTGTGCCTTCTTTTATATATAGAAGTTAGATTTTTTATAACTCAAGTAATGAGGACTCACTATCAGTGCTATTTTGTTTTGTCTATACCCATATTGATAAAATTTATTGTGGTTATAGGAGGGGGAGGAGGAGATAGTATTATGTTGGTCTGTAGAAGGGAAAAACATATGCCTAAATACGAGACTGTATTATTAATAAAATGGAGAGTTGCTCTTTTTTACGATGCAGAGAAATAGGTTTATCTTTGAGTCGATGTTTTGAGCTTTTGGGATTGCAGTTATGGACGCTTTTGTTAGATTTTTTTGCCTCTAAATCAGCTCTTTAAATAGTTTTGAACATCAAATGAACAATTGTGGAAAACTGCTGTTCAACACGTTTTATGCCAAGCCCCTCAAGGGCTGACGGGGCATTGCATAAGAAAAAGTCTAGAGAGTCTTGACCGGATTTTTTAGTCTGGTAGACTGCTTCAGTCGTCAGCACTTCAGGAGTTCGTTTCTGCTTTCTGAGCATTTGAAAACGGACAAGACGGGAACCCGGTTTGAATCCGGGGCGGTCCTGCCGCTGTCAGGGATGCATTCTGTGCGTATCCCGAGCCAGCATCCCGACCTGAGGTTGAATCAAACTGACCGGAATTTTTGTTCTGACATTCTTTCCGGTTTCAAAAGTCCTGTGGGATGTGCCTTCCGGGCCTCCTGCGAAAAATGCCACACCACCATAAGACACGGCTGAGCCGTGGGCTTGCAATCTGGGGAGGTTGCTCCCTTTTCTGCGCTCTTTTTACGGCGTGGACGGTGATGTGTGCGGACAAATTTTTAATCAGGTAGTTAAATGCCCAAACAAATTCTCAAACGTGACGGATGTCTCGAATCATGGTCCACTGAGCGGATCTCAGAAGCAATTTTCAAAGCTCTCAAAGCAAGCGGAATCAAAGATCCCCTGCTGAGTAAGCGTCTCGGACGTAAAGTTGAGCATAAGCTCGCTGAAGTTGATGTGCCCGAACAGGAAATGGTTCAGGACATGGTTCAGCTGGTTCTCATGGAGAACCGTCTTTACTCAGTTGCCGAACGTTACATCATTTACCGCGAAAAACGCCGCGAATTGCGCCGTCAGGATGAAACCTACCTCGACATCGCCGGAACCATTGAAAGTTACCTTGACCGTTCCGACTGGCGTGTAAATGAAAACTCCAACATGGGCCATTCCTTTCAGGGACTTATGCTGCACATGTCCGGAGCTGTTCAGGCCCGTTACTGCCTTGAAAAATATCCTGAAGAAATCAGGCTGGCTCACGAGCACGGCTATTTCCATATTCATGACCTTTCTTTCGGCCTTGCCGGTTATTGTGCTGGCTGGTCCCTGCGTGATCTGCTGCTGGACGGTTTCGGCCTCAAGGGCCGTTGCTCTTCCGGTCCGGCCCGCCATTTTGATTCCGTAACCGGACAGATGGTCAACTTCCTCGGCACCCTTCAGAATGAATGGGCAGGTGCGCAGGCTTTCAACAATGTTGATACCTACCTCGCTCCCTTCATCCGTCATGACGGTCTGGACTATGACCGTGTGAAGCAGATTGTGCAGAAGCTGATCTTCAACTTGAACACCACCTCCCGTTGGGGCGGACAGAGCCCGTTCACTAACTTCACCTTTGATATGGTTCCGCCTAAGCATATTGCTACCGAACCCGTTATCATCGGCGGAGAATTTCAGGATACCACCTACGGTGAGTACCAAGAAGAAATGGAGATGATCAACCGTGCCTTTGTTGAAGTCATGCTTGAAGGTGACTCCGATGGCCGCATCTTCTCCTTCCCCATTCCTACATATAACGTTACCCCGGATTTTCCGTGGGAAAGTGAAGTGGGCGAACTGCTCTTGCAGATGACCGCTAAATACGGCGCGCCTTATTTCCAGAACTTTATCAATTCCGACCTCAATCCCGAGGACGTGCGTTCCATGTGCTGCCGTTTGCAGATGGACCTGCGTGAGATCCGCAAGAAAACCGGTGGCCTGTTCGGTGCCGGAGACCTGACCGGTTCCATCGGTGTTGTTACCTTGAATCTGCCTAAACTGGCTTACCTCGCACAGGGTGAGGAAGATTTCCTCGACCTGATTACCGAGTACGCTACTCAGGCCAAGGATTCTTTGGAGTACAAACGCAAGCTGGTTTCCGCCAATTTTGAGAGCGGCATGTTCCCCTTCTCGCAGCGCTACCTGAAGAACGGTTTCAAGGGCCACTTCTCCACCATCGGCTTGATCGGTGGTAACGAAGCCTGCCACAACCTGCTTGGTAAAGGCATCGATACTCCCTCCGGGTCTCGTCTCATGCAGAGGGTTCTGCATCACCTGCGCGATCTGACCGTGGAATTTCAGGAAGAAACCGGAAACCTCTTCAACCTTGAAGCTACTCCGGGTGAAGGTACCTGCTACCGTCTGGCTAAGATTGATAAAAATCTTTATGCCGATATCTACACCTCCGGTGAGGATACTCCATACTACACCAACTCCACTCTGCTGCCAGTAGGTTCCACCGAGGACGTTGTCTACGCTCTTGAGCACCAGAACGCCTTGCAGACATTGTACAATGGTGGAACAGTATTCCATTCCTTTCTCGGTGAAGCTATTCCTGATACCACCGCGCTCAAGAACTTCATCATCAAAGCCATGACTAATACTAAGATTCCTTATATCTCGGTAACTCCGACCTTCTCCGTCTGCGAAGATCACGGCTATCTCTACGGTGAGCATTTTGAGTGCCCCGAGTGCGGCAAAGATGCCGAGGTTTACACCCGTATCGTCGGCTACTACCGTCCTGTGAACCGCTGGAATAAGGGTAAGCAGGAAGAATATCGTGAAAGGACTGAGTACAGCTATAGTTCATGTACTTGCGGCTAGTTTTGTTCAGGTGCATATTCTGAAATATGAAGTCCGGGGATTAATTTCCCCGGACTTTTTTGCTAGGTGGCATTTATATTGTTTTATAAGTGCTTGCGTTGAAAGTTTTCAGAATGTAATTTGTGTACTGACCGGAACCATTAACAGTATAAGAGTATGATATTATCAGCCAGCCAGTTACGCGCTTTGCGCCAGAGGAATGATGAGGAGCTTCGCAAGGGGAACTATGCCAAGCACGGCTATCCTGCCAATACCATTCAGGACCTTCTGCATACTGTAGAGGCTTTGAAGAGCGAAAAGAAGAAATGGAAAAAGGTCGCTCAGGAGCGAGGCGAACTGCTTAATAAAATGACCGGACTGTTGGACGACTACAATAAATCAAAATAAAGAATCCTTACGTTATAAGGGCCCCGGACTGGTTATGCAGTTCGGGGTCTTTTTTTTGATAATAATATTTATAAATTTGTCTTTTATTAGTAAGTGCTTACGTGTTTGAGTTTGTTTCCTTTAAGTGTATGGGGGTGATTTGGAAACTAAAACGTCTCAAAGAGGGATTTATGATTAAATTGAAAAGCATAAATAGCAGAATCGCTATATTGATAGCAGTTGTTGTGTTTGTGGCTATTGTATCTTTGATTATGGTAGTCAACACAATGACCAGATCTGCTGTTTACAGTATACAGAAGCAGAATATGGAAGTGCTTAACAATGAGCTTGGACAGCAGGTCGAAACTTTTGCAGTCGGAGCAATTGTCAACTTGAAAAGTATTGCCAAAAATAAGGAATACTATCGTGCCTTTGTAGATTCTTACGCACTGGGCAGTGCCAGCAAATCTCTTAAAGAAGCTTTGGCTGAACTTGAAGGAGCCAATGCTATCGGTGTTATCGACCGTAATGGTAAGGTGGTCTACGGATGGACCAAATCAGGGCAGAGCCTTAAAGGCATGGACCTTAGAAAGCGACCCTATTTGCAGGAAATACTTGGCGGCAATGAATATTCCGTTTCGGATTTGTTCAAATATGATGGTGCAAAATGTTATAACCTTGCGTTTGCAGCCCCCATTAAAGACATGACCGGAAAGGCCTTCGGCGGTGTTTTTATAGTATACACATGGGAAGAATATGTCGAGAAACTGATCGGTGACATCACTATAGGAAAGCAGGGCTATGCTTTCATGCTGGATAGGGACGGTAGCTTTATCGCTCATAAAGATCCCAGTCTTATCATGAAAAATGTATCCTCATACGACTTTGTGCGCAGGAGCTTGTCTGCGGAAAATGGTTTTTTCTCTTACTCGTGGGAAGGGGAACAAAAAGTACTCTCTTTTAGCAGGATCCCTATGACCGACTGGGTTGTCTGCATGTCTGCTTATGAGTCCGACTTGACGGAGGCTGCCACACAGCAGCGTAATGTTCTCGCCGGATTGGGGTTACTGTTAATTATTATACTTGTTGGGCTGATCGTGTTTGTTATCCGCATGCAGGTGACCAAACCTATGGAAAGAATCAGGGATTTTACCGGTGAGATCGCTGCCGGTAACCTGAAAGCAGAGTTGAACGGAAAGTTTGTCTGCGAGCTCAAGGATCTTTCCCTCAATATTGAGCATATGGTTGGGGAATTGAAAAATAAACTCGGCTTTTCTGAAGGGGTTCTTAAAGGACTTGTTCTTCCATGCTGCATTGTCGGACCGGACGGAAATATTGCTTGGATCAACTCTCAGATTTGCGAACTGATTGAAAGCAGGGTTAGAGTTGAAGATGCAGTTGGCATGATTGCGGGTGAGTTCTTTTTTGGCGATAGGAGTAGGAGAACTCTTTCCCAGCAGGCAATCGCTGAAGAACGCCAGATTCAGCAGGAAGCTGAGTACACAACTTTTTCCGGTGCACATAAGAATATTATGGTTTCGGCCACCCCGTTTTACGATATGGACGGGCAGATGCTGGGCTCCGTGGCTGTCTGGTTTGACATGACGGAAATTCGCACTCAACAGCGAAAGATTGAGGAAAACAATATAATGATTTCCGAAGCGGCAGCCAGTGCCACCGAGGTTTCCAATCAGGTATCCAGTTTTTCTGAAGCTCTCGCGGCGCAGGTGGAGCAGTCCAGCCGTGGGGCGGAAGAGCAGTCGGTAATGGCAAGTGAGGCTGCCACGGCCATGGATGAAATGAACTCCACTGTTTTGGAAGTCGCGCGTAATGCCTCCTCTGCCGCAGACCTTGCACTTGAGTCTCAGGAAAAGGCCGGGGAAGGCGAGCGAATGGTTGCCAATGCGGTTTCGACTATCGCTGAGGTGCGCTCACAATCAGAACAATTGCAGGAAGATATGGCCGATCTGGGCAAACAGGCCGATGGAATTGGCAACATCATGGGTGTTATCAGCGATATTGCCGACCAGACAAACCTGCTGGCACTTAACGCTGCCATTGAAGCTGCCCGCGCCGGTGATGCCGGGCGTGGTTTTGCGGTGGTTGCTGATGAAGTTCGTAAGCTGGCAGAGAAGACTATGACCGCGACTTATGAGGTAGGTGAATATATTTCCAATATCCAAGCCAGTGCCGGAAAGAATATTGAAAATACGGAAAAATCTACTGAGGCCATCATGGACGTTACGGACTTGATTAACCAGTCCGGTGAAGTTTTGAAGGATATCGTGGATAAGGTTTCCGAAACCAATGATCAGGTTCGTTCCATTGCAACTGCATCGGAAGAGCAGTCCGCAGCCAGCGAGCAGATCAGTCGTTCTACCGGACAGATTAATTCTATTGCCGGGGAAACCGCACAGGCTATGAATGAGTCCGCTGAAGCGGTCAGCCGGATGTCCGGTTTGGCTAGGGAATTGGATGGTATTATCGGGCGTATGCAGAATTAATATTATAAATATATTGTAGCGAGTGTGGCTTAAAATAGGCCCTCGTACTGTTAATTCAGTGCGAGGGCTTTAATTATGTCAGCCTCTTGTTAAGTTTACTGGTATTCTACCTGATTAAACAGGGGAGTGCTGGCATGGAATTTCATTTTTATGATCAAAAAAGCTGGATGATTGGCTTGTTAAGGTTCATTGATTTTGATATTCAGTATCACGACTGAAGTGCTCTCCAGATATGTAGAATATCGTAGAATTGTAATTAAACGTTTTCCACAATTCACCTTCAAAAAATTGTCAAACAGATGTTGTAGTCATCTTACAGATATTACTACTCAAATAAATTAAGGAGTGCTGACATGGTTTTTTGAGACGAAATGAAGCTATTTTAGTTAGTGGGCAATTATAAATTTAGCTTCAGCAATAGAAAATAATATAACTAAAATAGAATGCGGTTAAAAAACTCCATAGTGATGGCGTGTTTTTGTTGCAAACAATAAGGGGGTTGGAATGAATTTCAAGAGTATTAATACAGGTCTTTCCATTTTGATAACTGCGATAGTTTCTATTTCAGTTGTCGCTTTTGTGGTTGTGGTCAGCTCCATGACCAATTCAGCTGTCCTGAGTATTCAGGAACAGAACATGGAAGTGCTGAACAATAAAGTAGTCAATCAGGTTGATCAATTTTTGGAGCTTTCAAAAAGTGATCTTGTTGATTACGCCAATAGTGCTGACCTTCAGAATGCATTTGTAGATGACGAATCCAGGAAAAGGATACTGAAGCAGTTCAAGCAGAAAATGAGTAACAATAGCAGACTTGCAACTTTGGCTGCTTTTGATTTGGATGGACAGATTGCTTTTGGTCTTAAGTCAGGCGGTCAGCCTACAGCTGCTGCGGACCTCCGTTCCCGTAAATATGTGCAAAAGATTTTGAATGGCAGTAATTTTGCTGTGTCTGAAGTTTTGAAATCTGCGTTGGATGGCCGATTTGTTGTGGCCATGGCTGTACCGGTCCGTAATGACCAGGGTAAGCTTATTGGTGGGTTCTTCTCTGCTGTTGATTGGCAAGATTATTCACAGGATATGATCGGAGATATTTCCATAGGTGAAGAGGGGTATGCCTATATTTTAGATAGTAAAGGTCGCATCATCGCCCATAAGGTCAATCAGGAGCTTATTTTAAAAGACGTTTCCAGTCAGCAGTTTGTCAAAGACAGTCTTGCTGCTTCCAAGGGTAAGACTGAATATGAATGGGAAGGTCGAGCCAAGATTCAGTTGTTTCAGGTTGTGCCCTCCACTGGCTGGGTTGTCTGCATGTCCGCTTATGTTTCGGATTTGACCAGAGCTGCAATTGAAGAGCGTAATATACTTATTGGAATGGGAACCGTCATGGTCTTGATTCTTGTAAGCGTGATTGTCTTTACCATCCGCAGGCAGGTTACCGGACCCATGGCTACCATTCGGGATTTCACAAGTGAGATTGCCCATGGTAATTTCAAAGCTGAACTTACTGGCAAATACGTCTGCGAACTTAAGGATCTTTCCGAGAATATTGATCACATGGTAGCGGAGCTTAAGAATAAACTTGGCTTCTCAGAGGGAGTGCTTAACGGTCTGGTGCTGCCTTGTGCGATTGTCGGTCCTGATGACAATATGCTTTGGGCTAACTCCGAAGTGTGTGAATTGGTTGAAAGCAAAATCGGTCCTGATAGACTTGATGGCATTAGTTCCGGGGAGTTCATTTACGGTGACGCTAGTCGAGAGACTGTTTTAGCGAAAGCGACAAAAGAAAAGCGTCAGATTCAGCAGGAAGTTGATTTTAGCACTCCTTCCGGACTCTTCAAGAATTTGATGGTATCTGCCACTCCATTTTATGATATGGACGGAGTTATGCTCGGCTCTGTGGCTTTGTGGATTGATATGACTGAAATCCGCGAACAGCAGCGCAAGATCGAAGAAAATAACATCATGATTTCCGAGGCCGCAGCCAGTGCCACCGAGGTTTCCAATCAGGTGTCAGGTTTTTCCGAGGCTTTGTCCGCACAGGTGGAGCAATCCAGCCGTGGTGCCGAAGAACAGTCGGTAATGGCCAGCGAAGCTGCTACTGCCATGGATGAGATGAATTCCACTGTATTCGAAGTCGCCCGTAATGCTTCCACCGCTGCTGAACTGGCAGATTCTTCTCAGCAGAAGGCCGGGGAAGGTGAGCAGAAGGTTGAACAGGCCGTTGAAACAATCACGCAGATTCGTGTTCAGTCTGACCAGATGCAGAAGGATATGGCCGATCTCGGTAAGCAGGCTGACGGCATCGGCAACATCATGGGTGTAATCAGTGATATTGCTGACCAGACCAACCTGCTGGCACTTAATGCCGCAATCGAGGCCGCTCGTGCCGGTGATGCCGGACGCGGTTTTGCTGTGGTTGCTGATGAGGTTCGCAAGCTTGCTGAATCCACTATGAATGCGACCAGTGAGGTTGGGGAATATATCGGTCGTATTCAGGAAAGTGCCAAAACTAACATCGCCAATACCGAGAAATCCACCAAGGCCATCGGAGAGGTAACCGAGTTGGTCAATCAGTCCGGTGATATCTTGAAGGAAATTGTGGATAAGGTTTCCGAGACAGCCGATCAGGTCCGCTCCATTGCGACTGCATCGGAAGAACAGTCCGCAGCCAGTGAACAGATCAGCCGCTCCACCGGACAGATCAATACCATTGCAAGTGAAACCGCGCAGGCTATGAATGAATCTGCCGAAGCGGTCAGCCGCATGTCCGAACTGGCAAAAGAACTGGATGGGATTATTGTCCGTATGCAGGGATAGTAATTAAGCTTAATAAGTAATAAAAGGCTGAGGCTCGCGTATATATGCGTAGAGTTTCAGCCTTTTTTAGGTATTCATCTCATTCTTGTCCAAATCATTGTCCTTTAAGTAACGAATGTATAGGTTTACATTGTGAAAAATGTTTAAGGAGATATGGATGGTTAAGGGATTGGTCTACTCGATATTGTCGGCAATCGGTCTGGGAACACTTGCAATCTTTTTTAAGCTCGGCCTCGCAATGGGGATGGAGCCTTTGGAATTAATTCAATACCGTTTTACGCTTGGTGCTGTTGTTCTTTTTGCGTGGCTGGGAATAACCAGTCCAAGGCTTCTTAGAGTCCGCCCGAAGGTTCTTATAAAAGCAGCGGTTCTAGGAGTCTTAATTTATCCGCTCCAGTCATGGCTTTTCATAATGGCACTAAAACATATCCCTGCTTCAACCACTTCTTTGATTTACTATTTTTATCCTTTGATGACGACGCTGATTGCGATTGTTTTTTTAAAACTAAGGCCGGGGCGGGCCGTTTTTGCCGCTTTGGGGTTGATTATTGCCGGAAGTGGACTCGTTTTTTATAATGCTTTTGCCCGGCAGCTTGATGAGCAGGGAATTATTTATGCTTTAGGGTGCATGGCCTGTTTCTCTATTTACTTGACGGTCATACAGATTTTTACCCGCGATGATGAAGCTAAGGTGATCGTCCCTTATGTTATTTTATGTATGGCGATTGTTTTCAGCCTGATTTCTTCACCTCTTAAGATATTTACATTAAATGCTCAGGGCTGGATGATTGCCGTGGGGCTGGGTGTAATCCCGACAGCTTTGGCGATAAGTCTTCTTTATAGAGCTGTGGATGCTATCGGAAGTGCCAACGCCGCAATTTTTTCCACTATCGAACCTGTAACCACGGTTCTGCTGGCAGCCTTTATTTTAGGAGAGCATATTTCCTTGATTCAGATTTTCGGAATGGCTTTGATTCTGTTGGGAATTATCTTGCCTAATTTGCAATTGCTTAAAAGAAAAGCAGTTGTCCGCGAGTAGTTTTTTCTTTTTTAGAGATACAAATAAAGAAAGCCCCTGCCGAGTACTCGGCAGGGGCTTTTGCTTTAGTTATCTGTAATCAGTTCCTACAGGAAGTACCAAGTCGCGGCGAGGCCGGTGATGGACATGGTAATAGTGTAGGGGAAGGCCATCTTAACCATCTGGCCGTATGAGAGCCTGATAAGCGGAGCAATGGCGGAGGTCAGCAGGAACAGGAATGCAGCCTGACCGTTAGGAGTTGCAACACTGGGGATGTTAGTACCGGTGTTGATTGCAACTGCGAGCAGGTCGAACTGTTCGCGGCTGATAAGGCCGTTCTGGAATGCTTTCAGGGTTTCAGATACGTATACTGTCGCAACAAATACGTTGTCTGAAAGCATGGAGAGCACGCCGTTAGCGATGTAGTATGCGGCCAACTGAACTTTACCTTCGAGGCTGAGAACGTAGTTGATTACCGGAGAAAAAAGGTGCTGTTCATGAATAACACCTACAATTGCAAAGAAAACAACCAGCAAAGCAGTAAAGGGCAGGGCCTCTTCAAATGCGTGTCCGATTCTGTGTTCTTCGGTAATACCGTTAAGAGCGGTCAGGAGAACGATTACAGTCAGACCGATAAGGCCTACTTCTGCAATGTGGAATGCCAGAGCGAGAACGAGGAAGAGAGCTGCACAGGCCTGAGTGAACAGAGCTGCTTTTTTCTTGAGGCTCATTTCTTCATCATTTTTGCGGTCTTCCTCTTCGAGGATTTCACGCACGTTCTGGGGCAGCTGGTAGCCGTATCCGAAGATACCGGTCACTTCCAGCATGATGCAGGTCAAAAGGCCTACAACCAGTACAGGCATGGATACCGGGGCAACTCTGATAAAGAACTCTATGAACTCCCAGCCCATGGTCTTACCGATGAGCAGGTTCTGAGGTTCACCAACGATGGTACATACACCACCGAGTGCTGTACCTACGGCACCGTGCATCATGAGGTTTCTCAGGAAGCCGCGAAATTCAGCAAGATGGCTGACACATTCACCTTTAAGCTTGGTATCATCAGACAGAGAGCATTTACCTGTGGAAGCAAAGCGGTGGTATATCCCGTAGAAACCGTATGCAACTGCAATGATTACAGCTGTAACGGTCAGTGCGTCGAGGAAAGCAGAGAGGATTGCTCCTGAAAATGAAAAGAGCAATGAGATGATGATTTTTGATTTGACGCGGGTAATGATCTTAGTGAAAGCATACTGGAGCATGTCTTTCATAAAATGGATACCTGCAACCATGAACATCAGCAGCAGAATTACCGGGAAGTTCAGTACCGTCTCGTTATAGACAGTTTCGGGTGAGGCCAGTCCAATTGCAATTGCTTCAACCGCGAGCAAGCCGCCTGCCGGAAGAGGATAGCACTTGAGTGCCATGGCCA
The DNA here is from genome assembly GCA_004923195.1 of Marinifilum sp. JC120. NCBI lineage: Bacteria > Pseudomonadati > Bacteroidota > Bacteroidia > Marinilabiliales > Marinifilaceae > Marinifilum > Marinifilum sp. JC120. The sequence goes on from RDSB01000004.1 coordinate 238,283, forward strand.
GAGTGAAAATAAACTGTCCGATCAATACCCAACCGGTAATGAATGGGCCAGCTACGGCCATGAGAATCGGGTTGAGCACGAGAAAGCCGATAATGGTCAGTTTGTACCAGTCCGGAGAATTACCTAGTAGGTTCTTCTGCAGTGCCTGTGACATTGTTTTGGGCACGGGTTACTCCTTTTGCCTTTTGTGTGGGACCAAGCGATCAGTGGTTTCTTTAAAGATCACTGGGGACCAGCGGGTCGATTGTCAGTTCTGGATAGAGTCCCTGCAACTCTCCTTCAGGATAAGGCTGAAGGATATTGAAGGAGATGTCCTGAGTTTGCTGGGAATGGCCCGCTGTTTCTTCGGTTCCATCCCAGAAAGCACCATTAGCTTCGAGAATATGTTCGATACGGTGCCTGAATCCATCAACAAATTTAGCTCCGATACCTTCAAAGGTCATGTTGCCGAGACGGAACTGGCCTTTGAGTGCAGCGAAGTCAGAAAGAGGAATCGAGTGCATTTCGAGATCTTCTTGTTTGCTGATATAGCCCCAAACGAGATAGTTGTCAGGTATTTTAATGGGTTCTTGCGCATCTATAATTGTATGCGGCATTAATATGGTTCCCGCTCCGACTTCGATTTTAGAATCTTCTTTACCGTTGAGGAAAGAGTTGAAGCCAACGAAGGAACGTTTACCCATGTGGGTGTAAATCACTTTACCGCCGTGAGGGGTAACAACCTCTCCTTCGTAGACGGAATTGATGATGTAGCAGTTTTCCTGAGCATTCGCGCCGGGGCCGAGGGTAGAGTTCTCAATGTAGGACCTTTGAGCTACGAGAACATTTTTATCCACTTTGCAGTCGCCTTTGAGTACTGCGTAGGGGCTTACTGATGCACCTTCGGGAACGTCGATGGAAAGCTCAGGCTTAACTGAGGAATAGATGGGCACAAAGTCTTCTTTGCGCTCATCAAAGAAGTCCATGAGGATTCCTTTGGGTCTGCTGTCTTCCATGCGGATGTATTTTTCAAGGATTTCTTCAGGGTATTGGTAGTTGAACTCAAAAGCGCCGTCCGCTTTAACCCAGACCCGGCCCGCTTTGATGCGTTTGTGGGAAAGTTCTCCGGCCTGCACGTAGGAGTAAGCTCCGACTGCGCAGTCGTGCATTATGGAGAGGTCGACGGAGGAGAAAGGCTCAAGGAAACAGCCTTCCACGGAAGTGCCGTGAATGTTTGCGTAATGCAGAGACACGGTGTTTGAAATTTTGAAGCACTCAAGGTTTTCAGGGTCGTGGGAGTTGTTGTGCACGAGGGTTTTCATCAGAAAACTATCGCGGATCTTAATGACCTCGTCGTCGCGGAGCTTGATTTTCTGCCCGTTGAGTTCTACCTCGCTGCCGCTTCTCTTAAGCTCATCTCCACGGATATCACTCTTGTAGAGGATGGAGTGGTTCACCTTACATTTACCGAGGAAGTAGGTTCCCCCGATGCTTGAATGACGAAAGTTGAACATGAGAGGGTGGTTGTTGGTCAGGGAGTAAAACGCGTAGTAGAGCGCGAAGCTGTCTTCGGGGATGAGGCCCTTGATATAAGGTCCGACATCCACAAGGGGCTCGCGCAGGTTGATGTTCACACGGTTGACGATATGGTCAATAAGCTTATTAAGCTGTTTCATAAATCCTTCTCGCTTTTTGGTTGGGTGCCGGAAGTCGTAGGCGGAAACCGGCAGCAGGGTTTGTACAAATCGGACGGTCCCGGCACGCCTTGCCGGGACCGTCCTGCCCTTTGTATAATATTTCCCTATAACCCTATACGGCTAACCCGGCAAGGCCACGGGCATACCCATGATAGGCCAGATAAACTTGACAAAGATAGCGGTTACGACCATCAGCAAGACACTTGCGGGGACGCCGTACATGAAGAATTCACCAGTGGTGAACTGCTTGGAGTCGTAAGCGATTGCGTTGGGAGCTGCGCCAACCAGCAGAAGGAAGGGCATACCTGCAACAACCAGTGCCGCGAAGAGGATAACTTCCGGGGCCACGCCGAGGTAAGGCGCGATAACAAGTGCCACCGGTAGCGAGATCGCAATAGCCGCCACGTTCATGATGAAGTTTGTCATCATCATTACGAAGAAGGCGATGGACAAGATGAAGATAAATCCGCTTGACTCCTGGAAGAGAACCAGCCAGTTCACCGCCATCCACTTAGCCGCGCCGGTATCCCAGAGACAGAAACCGATGGACATAGCACCTGCAAAGAGAAGGATGATGTTCCAGGGAATATCTTCAAGGTCGTTGATGTCCAGAATCTTGAACACAAAGAATGAGATGGACGAGAGCAGAATAATGGAAGTCTTGTCGATGGCCTTAAGTTCAGGGATGAAGGACCGCAGACTCATGACCAGAATAACGCCACCAACCAGAATCGCCGCCATTTTTTCATCACGGGAAAGCGGACCCATCTGGGAGTTGAGCTCTCTGGCTTTTTCACGCAGACCGGGGATTACGTCTTTTTCAGGCTTCAGGAAGATCATAAAGAATCCCCAAAGCAGGAAGACCATAGCCCAGCCGATGGGTGCCATGTAGTAGGTCAATTCGAAGAAGGTTACGTCTTTGCCCAGAATCTCGTTGTAAAAACCGATGGCGACCGCGCCGCGCGCTGCACCGAGCAGGGTGACGATAGAACCGGCACCAGCTACATAAGCCATACCGATGAATAATCCCTTACCGAACTTGGTGGGCTTGTCTCCTTCTCCGTAGAGGGAGTAAATAGCCAGCAGCAGCGGGTAGATAGTCGCCGCAACAGCAGTGTGAGCCATGATATGGGTCAGCAACGCAGTTACAACGAATACGCCCAGATAGATGCGGCTGGTCCTTTCGCCGACGACCATGAGCATCTTATAGGCCAGACGCTTGGTCAGTCCGGTTTTGGTGAATACGAGGCCGATCATGATGGAGGCAAAGATAAACAGGACGGAGGGGTCCATGAAATCCTTGAAAGCCACCTTGGCCGGGCGGATAAAAAACATAGCCTGCAATACGCCGATGGCCAGAGAGGTTACACCGATGGGGACTACTTCAAAGACCCACCATGTACCTGCCAGCAGAAATACGCCGATGGCACCCTTAGCTTCTTTACTTAACGCGAAATGCTGTCCACCGGGGTCAATTGCATCCGGCCATGCCGGGCAGTAGTAGACAAAGGCAAAAAGGGAGACTCCAAGCAGCATAAAAAACAGCCTTTTGAAATCAAATCCGGGCTTGTTTGCAACTTCAGCACTCATTATTCAGCTCCTTGCAATTAGGCTGTTTCGATCTCGCAAGCGAGAATAGCGGTTCTGACTTTATCAAAGGCGTCGCCGAGGCGGACTACACCGGTGATAATGCCATCCTTCTGGACCAGCAGCGGCTGGTGCACTCCGAGCACAAAAGCGTGCAGAGCTTTGTCGAGGGTTTCGTCCTCGTCAAGGATTTCTGCTTTTTTAGGTGAGTGCATGACTTCTCCTGCCTTTGCTCCGGCATTTTTGCGGCAGAGGCTGGAAAGAGGTTCAGACCAGAGATTAAAATCGCGATAGACTTTTTGAACGAAGTCCATGCTCAAGGCATTTGGATGATGCTTGTCATCCATCTTGAAGTAGGAAGGTTCCATATGCTTGAAGATGTCGAGCATAGTGATTTTACCTACGACCTTGCCGTTATCGTCTTCGACAAGCAGGTCGCGGTGCGGATGAGGAAGGTTCAGTTCTTCTCCCTGCTGAGCAAGGCATTGCAATGCTTCAAACAGTGTGGTGTCTGTTTTTACCCTGTTGTATTCTTCAACAGGGATCATCAGATCTTTTACTTTAAATTTATTCACATTTTCCCCCTAGGTAGGTTGTCCAAATGACTATTGCCGTCTAGCTGTCCTGTGTACAGACTCTGCGTAGAGTCTTTAACAGCGCGGCAATATCCACTGGAACTGAAATTTCAGCACATGCCCCCAGATTCATAGCTTCAATGGAAAGCGGAATCTTATTGTGCCGATTGATTAGAACAACTTTCAAATCAGGAACGATTGGCGAAATGTCTTCCATGAATTTCAAGGAACTCCGACCGAATCCAGACAGACCGAGGACAATACCGTCCAGTTCGTTCTCGCGTATGAATTTTTCAGCCTCGTCCAGATTTCCTGAGTCCGCGACCTGCAAGCCTTCACTCTTGAGGCGCAGAACCAGGTGCTCACGGAATTCCGAGTCCAGTTCAACAATCATTATTTTCATGTTTTAAACGTTGTCTTTGCTACTGGCCGGGAATTCGGCCTTTGCAGCACCCGCCTCAACAAAGCACTGAGTGTGCCAGATAGAATAATTCCATTTATACCAGACTTTTAACCTTGGCGGAAGGTGTTTTGTTTCTTTTTGTTGAAACAAAATGAACTATTGTGAAAACTTTCTCAAGAAACAATATGAAACATTTAGAAACAAAGTATAGTTGTACGATAAAAGGGTGGTGAATTTATAGGGAGTTAGAGAGGGTGATTAAGGTTTGTAAAAATTGTCTCCGCAGGAGAGCTTTTCGTCCTTGTAGGCTTGTATTACTTTTTTTACAGGTCCGATGACGTCGTCGAGGACCTCAATGCCTTTCCACTTGAGGTACTGGTAATGTTCATCATCAATGCCGCCGCAGACCACAGCATCAGTATGATCGGAGGTTGCCAAGGCGCAAAGGTCATCGGCGGATGCCTGCGGTAAAACAATGATGCGTTCGTTTATTTCTCCATTGGATTTAATTTTGGCTAGTAGTACATCCGTGGCGAGGTCAAAACGGGGAGCAACTTCATTGTTGAGCAGGGCTACCATGATTTTGTGCGACATAATTTATCCGTTTATGGAGTGTTTTTTCAACTTACGCCAAAGGGTGGAGCGAGACCAGCCGAGCCTTGCGGCAGCTTCCCCTTTGCGTCCGCCGCATTTAAGCAAAGTGTCCATGATCATCTGCTTTTCGGCATCATCCCAGTTCTGGGCCGAGGAGTATTCCAGCGGGACCATCCTTTCCTGAGTGGCGTGAGCGGATTCCGTTACCGGGCGCAGGATGTCCTGCTCGGTCAGGTAGGCGGGAAGATGGCTGGAGCCGATGAGATCACGATCGCAGAAGTTGACCGCGTATTCCACAATGTTGCTAAGTTCGCGCACGTTTCCGGGGTAGCGGTAGGCGGATAAAATTTTAGCTGATTTTTTGGAAAAACCTTTGATCTTTTTATTAAATTTATCGCAGTAGGCCATAAGGAAGTGGTTTTTGAGTAGCAGAATATCATCACCACGTTCACGTAGGGGCGGCAAATGCAGATGGACTACGTTTAATCTGAAAAGCAGGTCGGCGCGGAAGGTTTTTTCCTGAACCATTTTTTTCAGGTCCCGGTGGGTGGCAACTATAACCCGCACATCGGCATTGAAGCCTCGTGAACTGCCCAGCGGATGAATTACTTTGTCATCCAGAAATGAAAGCAGTTTGACCTGCAAGGGGAGAGGCAAATCTCCTATTTCAGTAAGAAAGAATGAGCCGTTATGGGCCAGTTTGATACGTCCGGGGCGGTCCTCATTGGCTCCGGTGAAAGCTCCCTTCACATGTCCGAAGAGTTCCGATTCCAATAAAGTTTCCGGCAGCGCGCCGCAGTTTACCTTAATAAATGGCGCGCCCGCACGGTCTGAGGCATTGTGGATGGCTTCGGCCAGTACATCTTTACCTGTTCCGGTTTCCCCGGTGATGAGTACTGATGAATCCGTTCCTGCAATGGAAGGGACCATGCTGAAAATTTTAACCATTTCCGGGCTGGTGCCGATCAGTCCGCCCAACGAGTAAGCCTTGCTGGCCGAGCTGCTTAGTTCCGCAACCTGCCGGATGTCCTGAATGGTTTCAATGTATCCTGAAATTACATTGTCGCTGCTCACTATCGGTGAAATGTTCAGCCGGATAGGAACTTTGGCTCTTGTGCGGTCAATAATGTCAGCATCAATCGATACTGTCTGGAAGTCTGCCTTGTCTGCCATGACCGGGCAGCCTTTGAAGCAGTAATCGCAGCGCAATCCCAGATAGCATTTTAAGTCCTGCATGGACTCCGGGTCGGCTCCGGTGATGGTCTGCCATGCACGGTTGACCAGTTTCACCCTCCCCTCGATGTCCAGCACAGCAATGCCGATAGGGACCTCGTTTAAAAGGTCCGGGAGCAAAAACTGCTGGCCCATCAGGCCGCTTACTATATACTGGGATTCGTTAGTCACATGATTTTGATATCATGAATGGTTTTGATGCGCTATGCGCTTTTTGGTGCCTCCGGCGGCTGGGGAAGGGGAGAGAAAACTTTGCTAACGCTGAAATGCTACACAAAAAACGGACACCCCATTTTTAGGTTAAGCAGCTAGTTGTTGTTTATGGTAATAGTCCTGCTCAAATCGCTCCGGTGAGACATAGCCGATCCCAGCATGTCTGCGTTTCCTGTTATAAAAAATTTCAAGATAG